>NZ_JBHWJY010000025.1:0-102667 GCF_042731135.1 Streptomyces sp. NPDC059874 | reverse complement strand
GGACGCGGAGGGCTGGCCCCGGCCGGGCCTCGCGCGCAGTTCGGGATCAGGCGGTCGCCGTCAGCGTGGCCGAGCGGCGGGGGATCGCGAAGGCGTCCAGCTCCGCGCGGGTCAGGCCGGTCAGGGCGGTGACCTCCTCGGCGCCGACGGCGCCGCAGTCCAGGCCGCGGACCAGGTAGCCGGCCAGGGCCTTGGCGGTGGCGGGCTCGTCCATCACGTCGCCCTCGATCTTGGCGACGTACGCCTTCAGACGCGCGGCGGCGGTTTCGAGGCCCTCGCGGTAGAAGGTGAAGACGGCCGCGTAGCGGGTCGGCAGGTGCGCCGGGTGCATGTCCCAGCCCTGGTAGTAGGCGCGGGCCAGGGCGCGGCGGGTGAGGCCGTAGTGCAGCTTCCAGCCCTCGTGGACCTTCTCGGTGGTGCCGATGGGCAGCACGTTGGTGGAGCCGTCGGAGACGCGTACGCCGGTGCCGGCGGCCGCGACCTGCATGATCGCCTTGGCGTGGTCGGCGGCGGGGTGGTCGCTGGCCTGGTAGGCGGCGGAGACGCCGACGCAGGCGCTGTAGTCGAAGGTGCCGTAGTGCAGTCCGGTGGCGCGTCCCTTGGAGGCCTCGATCATGCGGGCCACGGTGGCGGTGCCGTCGGAGGCCAGGATGGACTGGCTGGTCTCGATCTGGATCTCGAAGCCGATCCGCCCCGGGCGCAGGCCGCGGGCCGTCTCGAAGGCCTCCAGCAGCTGGACGAAGGCGGTGACCTGCTCGGCGTACGTGACCTTGGGCAGGGTCAGGACCAGGTTGTCCGGGAGCCCGCCGTGGGCGAGCAGGCCGGACAGGAAGATGTCCGTGGTGCGGATGCCGCGGTCGCGGACGTTGGACTCCATGCACTTCATGCGGATGCCCATGTAGGGGGCATTGGTGCCGTTGGAGTACGCCTCGGAGATCAGGCGGGCGGCGCGGGCCGCGGCCTGGTCCTCCTCCTCGTCGGAGCGGACGCCGAAGCCGTCCTCGAAGTCCACGCGGAGGTCCTCGATGGGCTCGGAGGCGAGCTTGGCGCGGACGCGGTCGTAGACCGGCACGGCCAGTTCGTCGGAGATGCCGAGTACCTTGGCGAAGGTGGCCGCGTCCGGGGCGTGCTCGTCGAGGGCCGCGAGGGCCTGGTCGCCCCAGGAGCGGATGGTGTCCGCCGCGAAGACGTCACCCGGTACGTAGACCGTGTGGATGGGCTGACGGGTGCCGGGGTCGCCCGGGTAGTGGCGCGCGAGTTCCGCGTCCACCGGCGCGAGGGAGGCGCTGATGCCCTCGCTGACCGCGCCTGCGAGGCTCGTCGCCACCTTCTCCTGCTGACCCATCGTGCACTCTCCTCTTTTCCGCTTCACGGAAGCTTAGATCCGCATAGCAGAATTTAGTCACGGGGTTCCGCTCCGTCAATGGTCCCTCCGACGCGTGGGACAAACGACTCGGGGCCGCGCGGTGAGAAACACCACACGGCCCCGGAGAAGTGGAGCTACGAAGAGAAGCGCAGGTCAGCCCTTGCGCGCCTTGATCTCCTCGGTCAGCTGCGGGACGACGGCGAACAGGTCGCCGACCACGCCGTAGTCGACCAGGTCGAAGATCGGGGCCTCGGCGTCCTTGTTGATGGCAACGATGGTCTTCGAGGTCTGCATGCCGGCCCGGTGCTGGATCGCGCCCGAGATGCCGGAGGCGATGTACAGCTGCGGGGAGACCGACTTGCCGGTCTGGCCGACCTGGTTGGTGTGCGGGTACCAACCGGCGTCGACGGCGGCACGCGAGGCGCCGACGGCCGCACCGAGGGAGTCCGCGAGGTCCTCGATGATGTGGAAGTTCTCGGCACCGTTGACGCCGCGGCCGCCGGAGACCACGATCGCGGCCTCGGTCAGCTCGGGGCGGCCGGTCGACTCGCGCGGGGTGCGGGAGACGACCTTGGTGCCGGTGGCCAGGGCGCCGAAGGTGACGGCGAGCGCCTCGACGGCGCCGGCGGCCGGAGCGGCCTCGACCGGGGCCGAGTTCGGCTTCACGGTGATGACCGGGGTGCCCTTGGAGACACGGGACTTGGTGGTGAACGAGGCGGCGAAGGCGGCCTGCGTCGCGACCGGACCCTCGTCACCCGCCTCCAGGTCGGTGGCGTCGGTGATGATGCCGGAGCCGATGCGGACGGCCAGGCGGGCGGCGATCTCCTTGCCCTCGGCGGAGGACGGGACGAGCACGGCGGCCGGGGAAACGGCGTCGTACGCGGCCTGGAGCGCGTCCACCTTCGGCACCACGAGGTACTCGGTGAACTCGGGGGCGTCGGCGGTGAGGACCTTGACCGCACCGTGCTCGGCGAGCACGGCGGCGGTGTCGGCGGCACCGGCACCCAGGGCGACGGCGACGGGCTCGCCGATGCGGCGGGCCAGCGTCAGCAGCTCGAGGGTGGGCTTGCGGACGGCGCCGTCCACGTGGTCGACGTAGACGAGAACTTCAGCCATGGGACTGCTCTCCTGCTATTGCGAAGTGTCTGGGGGCTATGAGGGGTGGCCGAAGCTCTTAGATGAACTTCTGGCCGGCCAGGAACTCGGCCAGCTGCTTGCCGCCCTCGCCCTCGTCCTTGACGATCGTGCCGGCGGTACGGGCCGGGCGCTGCGCCGCGGAGTCGACCGCGGTCCAGGAGCCCTCCAGGCCGACCTCGTCGGCCTCGATCTCCAGCTCCTCCAGGTCCCAGGACTCGACCGGCTTCTTCTTGGCGGCCATGATGCCCTTGAAGGAGGGGTAGCGGGCCTCGCCCGACTGGTCGGTCACGGAGACGACCGCGGGGAGGGAGGCCTCGAGCTGCTCGCTCGCGGTGTCGCCGTCACGGCGGCCGGTCACGGTGCCGTCCTCGACCTTGACCTCGGAGAGCAGGGTGACCTGCGGGACGCCCAGGCGCTCGGCCAGGATCGCCGGCAGCACGCCCATGGTGCCGTCGGTCGACGCCATGCCCGTGATGACCAGGTCGTAACCGGCCTTCTCGATGGCCTTGGCGAGCACCAGCGAGGTGCCGATGACGTCGGTGCCGTGCAGGTCGTCGTCCTCGACGTGGATGGCCTTGTCGGCGCCCATCGAAAGCGCCTTGCGCAGCGCGTCCTTGGCGTCCTCGGGGCCCACCGTCAGGACGGTGATCTCGGCGTCGTCGGCCTCATCGGCGATCTGCAGCGCCTGCTCGACGGCGTACTCGTCGAGCTCCGACAGCAGGCCGTCGACGTCGTCGCGGTCGACGGTCAGGTCATCGGCGAAGTGCCGGTCGCCGGTGGCGTCGGGCACGTACTTCACACAGACAACGATCCTCAGGCTCACGCCGGCTCTCCTACCGCATCGTCTTTTTCTGATACCGCCTTGTGCAGGCAGCATAGGCGCCTTGTCGGGCGGATCCCGGTCGGGGCGGCCCGCGCTCCGATGGGAATGTTACTCGTCAGTACACCGTGGGTTCCACCAAGTCGCAAGGCCGGTGAACTGTGATCTGTCCAACGCCCTCCAACCCGCCCCAACAGGGACGATTCAGTCGCGCAACGCGTTGAAGCGCCCCTGGTGGTACAGGAGGGGCAGGCCTTGCCCCGTGGGATCCCCTGCCGGGTTCCCGGCGACCGCCTCCGCGATGATCACACGGTGCTCGCCGGCGGGCACACGCGCCACGACCCGGCAGACCAGCCACGCCAGCACACCGTCCAGGACCGGGACCCCGTGCGGGCCGACGCTCCAGTCGGTGGCCGGACCGAAGCGGTCGGCTCCGCTCCGGGCGAACAGGCCCGCCACCTCCCGCTGGTGCTCGCCGAGTATGTGGACGCCGAGGTACTCGCTGTCGCGCACCGCGGGCCAGCTGGAGGACCCGGTGCCGATCGTGAACGACAGCAGGGGCGGCTCGGCGGAGACGGAGTTGAGCGAGGTGGCGGTGAAGCCCACCGGCCGCCCGCCGTCCGCGGCGGTGATCACGGCAACGCCGGCGGCGTGCCGACGGAAGACGGAGCGCAGGAGTTCGGGCGAGCCGGGGCGGACGGTGTCGAGGCGGGGGGACGGAGCCGTCGGGGCGGTCATGTGTCTTCCTTCTGCCGCTGCGATCGCGGGCACGGTCGGGGATCAGGGGTCGGGGCGTTCAGTGATCCCAACAGCGCGCGCTCGCGTGGCGGACGAGGTCTATGTGGACCCGGCCGAAGAGCAGGAGTTCAAACCGCATGCCGCCAGCCTGGCGATCTCCCGTGTACACAGTCAAGCGGGACGGGACAGATGTCAGGCGCGTCACGCTGCGTGCGGGCGCGCGCACCGGCGCGTCCGGGCCCGGCGGTCGAGCGGGCGCCATGTCATACCGCGGCCCCGAGGGCGGCGATCACGTCCACCTTGCGCGGCATCCCGGCCGCCCGCCGCACGACACGGCCCGCCGAGTCCAGTACGAGCACGGTCGGGGTCTTCTCGATGCCGAGGGCCCGTACGAGGTCCAGCCGTTCCTCGGCGTCGATCTCGATGTGTGCGACCCCCTCGACCATCGCCGCGACCTCGGCGAGGATCCGCCGGGTGGCCCGGCAGGGCTGGCAGAAGGCGCTGGAGAACTGCACGAGGCTGGCCCGCTCCCCCGGGTCCGCACCCAGTTCCGCCGCGCCCAGCCTGGTCGGCCCGTCCGCTCGCCCGAGCACCCGCACTCCGCCTCCGCCCGCCTTCATCGGCCTTCGTCTCGGCCTTCGTCCACGTACATCATCGCCGTACGCTCGTCCGAGGATCGGAGCGCGGCTCGGACCTGCGGAATTCCCGGCGTGACGAGAATCTCCCCGGGCGCGGGCCTCTGGACTGGCCAGCAGCCCGCGTATGGGGCACGATCCCCATGGCCGCGTACCTACGCTGCCGTAACTTCCGGCCGGGAGCACCTCCCCAGGCAGAAAGCGGGGTTCCGCACCATGGCTGAGCTCGTCTACCCCCCGGTGATCGGCGCCGCGCACACGCTGTTCCGGGCGCTCGACATCCGTATCGACATGAAGGGCACCGAGAACATCCCGCGCCAGGGCGGGGCGGTCCTGGTGTCGAACCACATCGGATATCTCGACTTCATCTTCGCCGGCTTGACCGCGCGGCCGCAGAAGCGGCTCGTGCGCTTCATGGCGAAGGAGTCGGTCTTCCGGCACCGGGTGTCGGGCCCGCTGATGCGCGCGATGAAGCACATCCCCGTGGACCGCAAGCAGGGTGAGACGGCGTACCAGCACGCCCTCGACTCGCTGCGGTCCGGCGAGATCATCGGGGTCTTCCCGGAGGCGACGATCTCCCAGTCCTTCACCCTCAAGAGCTTCAAGTCGGGTGCGGCGCGGATGGCGCAGGAGGCCGGTGTCCCGCTGATCCCGGTGGCGCTGTGGGGCACCCAGCGCCTGTGGACCAAGGGGCGGCCGAAGGACCTGAAGCGCAGCCACATCCCGGTGACGATGCGGGTGGGCGAGCCGATCGAGGCGCCGACCGACCAGTACGCCGGTGCGATCACGCGCAGGCTGCGCGAGCGGGTCCAGGAGCTGCTCGACTCCGCGCAGCGCGCCTATCCGACCAAGCCCAAGGACGCCACCGACTCCTGGTGGCTCCCGGCGCACCTCGGCGGCACCGCGCCGACGGCGGCCGAGGCCAAGGAGCGGGGCTGACCCCGCAGAAGCCATGAGCGACGGCCCCGCACACGGTGCGGGGCCGTCGCTCGGCCGTGCCCGGAGCTCAGTTGGGGTTCGCGGCGTGGGTCAGGGTCTCCCAGGCCTCGAAGTGGTTCTCGGTGCCCGCGGGGCGCCGTCCCTCGGTGAGCCTGCGGGTGTTCTCCATGGTGACGCCGAGCCGGGTGTGCAGGGCGTTGTAGCCGACCTCGGTGGCCGGCCCGATCCCCTTGACGACCTTGCCGCCGCAGAGCCAGGACGGGACCGCCTCGCCGAGTTCGTACTTCGCGTGGAAGCCCAGCGCGTGCCGGAACCGGTCCTTGAACTGCGGGTACAGGTCGCGGCCTTGGATCCGTGAGGTCTCGGCGACGTGCATGGTCGCCGCGATGGCCATGCCGGTGTGACCGAAGTCCCGGCAGGTCTCCTGGGCGAGTCCGTCCACGAAGGTGCTCTGGCCGTGCCAGTAGTCGATCAGCTCGCTCCTGGTGTCGATGTTCGAACGCGGCGGGTAGGCGGGCTGCGCGCCGTCGGACGCCAGGTAGAAGTAGGCGGGGACGCGGCCGAGGTAGATGCCCATCGCCTTGTCGTAGCTCGCGCGGTCGTCGAGGTGGACCGAGATGCCGACGGCCGCGTCCATCATGATCAGTTCCCAGTTGCCGTTGCTGTTCGGCTTCCCGCCGATCACCTCGGGCAGGTAGACCTCGCGCAGCATGGTGGCGAAACGCCCCTGGTTCGGCCAGCCGCCGGTGTACGTGTGCTTGATGATCTCGGCGGCGCGCGGCCAGGTGGAGCCGGCCCAGCCGCTCTGCAGCGGCGCGTTGCTGTTGGTGTGTTCCTTGATGATCGCGGACCAGGCGTCCATCAGCTCGATGGACTTCCTCGCGTGCGCGGCGTCCTTGGTGACGTACCAGGCGAGTGCGTGGCTGTAGGCGGCGATGGCGTCCTCGCGCTCGTCGGAGCAGCCGAGGTTCGGGTTGGAGTACGAGCCGCACTCGACTACCGCGCGGGGTTTCGCGGTCCGGGTCGGCGAGGCGTATGTGCTCGCCAGCATCTGGTCGTACGCAGCCTTCCAGGGCTGCCGACCGGCCTGTACCTGAGTACGGACGAACTCCAACTGGGCGCGGCTGCTGAGGACTCCGGGGTGCGCGAACTGCGCGGGGGCGGCCGGACGGGCGGGGGCCACGGGGGCTGCGGGCTCTGCGGGCGCCGCCGAGGTCGGGGCGGGAAGCAGGGTCACGGCTAAGCCGAGGGTCAGGGCGGCGAGCCCTGCGGGGATTCCGAAACGCATGGGGGCCTTCCGGTGGGAGGGGTTCCGGTGGGAGGGGTTCCGGTCGCCCGAAGATACTCATGCCCATGCCAAGTTGACAACGATGTCCGACAAGAAAGTTTCCTATCAGCCGTCAGCGTTCGCGCATCCGGCGGCGATGGGCCGCCACCCGGGCGCGGGTGGCGCACGTGCCGGAGCAGTACCGGCGAGCACTGCCCGGCCCCGTGGCCAGGAAGAACCGCCCGCAGCCCGTGGCGGCGCAGGCCCCCCAGGCGATCCGCCCGTACTCGGTGAGCAGTTGGGCGAGGGCGAGGGCGCCGGAGGCCAGGAACCAGTCGCCCCAGCCTGCCCCTTCGCCCCGGTCCACGTGCAGGTGCCAGGGGTGGCCGTCGTGCCGGGTCAGCCGGGGTCGGGTGGCGCATTCCTCGAACAGCGCGTTGAGCGCCTCGGCGGCCCGGTCCTCGTCGTTCTCGGCGAGCACCTCCCCCATCCGCCGGGCGGCGGCGCGCAGTTCCGCCGCGCTCGCCTCGGGGAAGGCCTCCTCGGTGAGGTCGGCCGGGCGTTCTCCGTGTCCGGCGAGCAGCTCCGCGAGTTCGGCGCGGGACAGTTCGGGGGTGGTGCGGACCGCCTCGGCGAGGTCGATCAGCCGCCGGGCGACCGAGAAGCCCCCTCCGGAGTCCACCATGCCTGGATCCTTTCCCCGTACACTCGAATGACGTAACGTCTTGTTCGCCTATCACGTTACACAATGCGGGGAGGGCCGGAATGGGCGGGTTCGGGCGTTACCTGGCGGCGGCGCTGGCCGCGCGGTTCGCCAACGAGGGCATGGGCATGGCCGTGGTGCTGCTCGCCCTGGAGCGCACCGGGAGCGCGGCGCACGGGGCGTTCGTCCTGACGGCCTGGCTGGTTCCGAACGTGCTGGCGGCCCCCCTCGCGGGCGCCGCCGCGGCCCGGACGCGCAGGCCGCGGCTGTTCCACGTGGGCGCGCTGGCGGGATTCACGGCCGCCGTGGCGGCCCTGTCCGTACTGCTGGGGCGGGCGCCGGCGGCGCTGGTGTTCGCGGTGGCGGTGCTCGGCGGGACCTGTGGGCCGATGGTCACGGGTGGGCTGTCCAGCCTGGTCACGGGACTGGTCCCGGCGGGGCCCGGGCGAGACCGGGCGTACGGCTGGGACGCCTCCACCTACAACGCCGCGGCGGTCACCGCCCCGGCGGCGGTCAGCCTGGTCGCGGCGGTGGTCTCGGCAGCGCCGGCGATGGGGGTCCTGGCGGCGTCCGGGGCGCTGGCGGCGGCGATGGCCGCGACCCTCGCGTACGAGGACCGGGGCGCGGGGGTGCCGAGGCGCGGGGCCCTGTCCGGAGCCGGCGCGGGGCTCACGGCGCTGTGGCGGGTCCGGGAGCTGCGGGCGATCACCTCGGCCACGACCCTGGCCTTCGTCGGCATCGGCTCGCTCACGACCACCTCGGTGCTGCTCGCCGCCGGGCTCGGCAGCCCGGGCGCCGGGGGCGTGCTGATGACGGCCTTCGCGGTGGGCGCCCTGGCGGGTTCGCTCACGCTGGGCCGGATGACGTCGGTGGAGCCCGGCCGGCTGGTGCGGTGGGCGCTGGTGGGGACGGGGGTGGCGCTGACGGCGGCCGCGTTCACGCCTTCCGTCGCGGTCACGGCCGTGCTGTTCGCGGTGGCCGGGGTGTGCGACGGGCCGCTGCTGACGGCCACGCTCCGGATCCGCTCGGAGTACGCCCCGGACGGGGTGCGCACGCAGGTGTTCACCCTGGGGGCGGGGCTGAAGATGACGGCCGCGTCGGCCGGCGCGGCCTTGGTGGGGCTCGCGGCCGACGCGCCCGCGGGGCTGCTGCTGACCGGGATCGCCGGACTTCAGTTCGCCGCGGCGCTGCTGCACGTGCTGACGGTGGGGCGCGGGCGCGTACCGGCGAAGGCGGTCACAGGGCCGTCGGCAGGTTTCGCCACAACTCCGGCCGGTCGGCGGAGCCCTGGAGCGCCTTGAGGGTGGCCGGGTGCGGGGCGGCGTACAGCTCGGGGTAGTCGATCTCGCCGAGCTCCGGGCGTACGGGGAAGGCCAGTTGCTCCGCCTCGATGTCGAACCGGGCGTCCACCCCGGGCTTGTTGCCGCGCGGGTCGACACGGGCCCAGCTCTCGCTGCCGGGCAGCCGGACCGCGACGAGCCCGTGGATCACGAGGTCGCTGCCGTCGTCGTCCGCGAGGAGGAGCTGGTAGCACAGGCCCGCCGGGATGCCCTGGGCGCGGAGCAGGGCGACGAGGGCGTGGGACTTGGCGTAGCAGATGCCGTTGCGCGTGCTCAGTACGTCGGAGGCGCGCCAGGAGACCCGCATGTCCCCGGAGTCGGCCGAGTGCGGGATGGTGTCACGGACGAACTCAAAGGCCGTCTTGGCGTATGAGTATGCGTCTCCGGTGGCGGACCAGAGGGCATCGGCGGTTTCCTGCACCAACGGATGCCAGTGGTCGATTACCTCATCCGAGGCAAGATAGGCATGGATATCGGGGTTCTGCTGGATCAGCTGCATGATCCGGAGCATAACCATGCCCCCGACCGTAGATCAATAGATTTACGGTCGGGGGCATAGCTATGCAGCATTCGACTCTATCGAGCCATCTCTTCCTTCAGCGCCTGGAGGAAGGCGTCGACGTCCTCTTCCTGCGTGTCGTAACTGCACATCCAGCGGACATCGCCGGCGCTCTCGTCCCAGAAGTAGAAGCGGAAACGCTTCTGCAGTCGCAGCGACACCTCGTGCGGCAGCCGCGCGAACACACCGTTCGCCTGCACCGGATAGAGGATCTCCACGCCGTCGGTCTCGCGGACGCCCGCCGCCAGCCGCTGCGCCATCGCATTGGCGTGCCGGGCGTTGCGCAGCCACAGGTCCTTGGCGAGCAGGGCCTCCAGCTGCACCGACACGAACCGCATCTTGGACGCCAGCTGCATCGACATCTTGCGGATGTGCTTCATCTGCCGGACCGAGTCCGGGTTCAGCACCACCACGGCCTCGCCGAACATCATGCCGTTCTTCGTGCCGCCGTACGACAGCACGTCGACGCCGACCGCGTTGGTGAAGGCGCGCATCGGCACGTCGAGCGAGGCCGCGGCGTTGGCTATCCGGGCACCGTCGAGGTGCACCTTCATGCCCTTGGCGTGCGCGTGCTCGCAGATCGCACGGATCTCGTCGACCGTGTAGACCGTGCCGAGCTCGGTGTTCTGGGTGATCGACACGACCTGCGGCATGGCACGGTGCTCGTCCTCCCAGCCCCAGGCCTGCCGGTCGATCAGCTCGGGGGTGAGCTTGCCGTCCGGAGTGGGGACCGTGAGCAGCTTGAGGCCCGCCATCCGCTCCGGCGCGCCGCCCTCGTCGACGTTGATGTGCGCCGTCTCGGCGCAGATCACGGCGCCCCAGCGGTCGGTGAGGGCCTGCAGGGCCGTCACGTTCGCGCCGGTGCCGTTGAAGACGGGGAAGGCCTCCGCGTACGGCCCGAAGTGGCTGCGGAAGATCCTCTGCAGGTGTTCGGTGTACTCGTCGTCGCCGTAGGAGACCTGGTGGCCGCCGTTGGCGAGCGCGACGGCGGCCAGGACCTCCGGGTGCACCCCGGCGTAGTTGTCGCTCGCGAAACCGCGTACCGCGGGATCGTGGTGGCGGCGGGCGTCGGTCTTCCCGGTATCGGTTCTCACGGTTGCGGAGTGAGCCACAGACGCTGTCCGTTCACATCGATTGCGGGCCGCTCCCAGACGCCGGCGATGGCCTCGGCCAGCTCCTTCACGTCGGTGAAGCCCGCGAACTTCGCATTGGGACGCTCGGCGCGCATCGCGTCGTGCACCAGTGCCTTGATCACCAGGATCGCAGCCGCCGCTCCGGGGCCCTCGTCTCCCCCGGCCTTGCGGAAGGAGTCGGCCATGGCGAGGGTCCACGCCTCGGCCGCCGCCTTGCCCGCGTTGTACGCGGCGTTGTTGGCGACCGGCTTGTGCGCGCCGGACTGACTGACCAGCACGTAGCGGCCGCGCTCGCTGCGCAGCAGCCCGTCGTGGAAGGCGAGCGAGGTGTGCTGGACGGTGCGGATGAGGAGCTTCTCCAGGAAGTCCCAGTCCGCGAGGTCGACGTCGGTGAAGGTCTTGCTGCCGCGCCAGCCTCCGACGAGGTGGACCAGGCCGTCGATCCGGCCGAACTCCTTCTCGGTCTGCTCGGCCCAGGCCTTCGTGGCCTCCAGGTCGAGCAGGTCCACGGTGTCGCCGGTGATCGTGGCGCCGCCGTGTGCGTAGCGGGCCGCGTCGACGGCCTCCGCCAGCCGCGCCGGATCCGCGTCGGAGGCGACGACGATCGCGCCCGCCTCGGCGAGGCGGAGCAGGGTGGCGCGGCCGGCGGGCCCGCCGGCCCCGGCCACCGCCACCACCGCTCCGTGCAGCTTTCCGTTGCCGTTCCCGGAGCCGTTCATCTGTGCAGCCTCCTGTGGGCGAGCGCTCACGCGGCGACTCGCTCGGCCTGCTCTGCATTCAGGGCGGTGATGCCCTTCGTGGAAGTAGTTCGCCCGTGCGTTTCAGATTTCACAACATCCTCCGCCGAAACGTCAATCACACCGGAAATTTTCATGGGAGGCAGAGTGTATCCGTCAGGAGCTGCGGTTCCTTCGTACGGGCCCATCATTTCCAGCGCACCCGCATACATGCCCTCCGAGAACCAGCGGCGACCGAGGCGGTAGAAGAAGCCCCAGCCCTTCCCGCCCATACGCTCGTCGCGGTCGTAGTCATGCCACCCCTTGTCGTGGCGCAGCTTCTCCAGCAGCATCTCGAAGCATGGGCGGTCCTCCGGCTTGGGCTTCCGTCCTCCTGCCAGGATGCTCTCGACTCGCCCCCACTGCTCGTCGGAGACGGTGAACGGGATCTTGACCCCGTTACCTCGGTGCCACTCCAGCATCGGGTCCTTGCTTCCACCGGCCCGACCGGACTTGCTCTCGCCGACGATGTCGACCCGGACCTGGAGCAGCTCCAAGATCCGCTTCTTGTCGGCTCGGTCAAGATCGTGGACGTTGGCGCCGACACGGTCGATCAGCGCGCGCATGCTCTCGGCTCGCCCCTCCTTGTGCTCGGCGTCCTCCAGCCATTCGGCGATGCGCTCCTGCTCCTCGCGGAGCTCCTTCTCCTTGGTGGCGATCTCTTCCTTGAGCTCAGTGATCAGCTTCGCGTCCTCCTCGTCGTCCTCGTCGAGCGAGGCGACCAGCATGGCGATCTTCTTGCGGCGGGTGTTCCGCAGCTTGTGTAGCTTGCCGTCGATCTCCAGCAAGCGGTCCCGGTAGGACTCTGCTCGCTCGGGAACGCTGCCCAGCCATTCGTCGATCAGCCCCTTGATGGCCTCGGGGTCGGTCAGGAGCTTCGCGACCTCGTCCCAGACCACCTTCTCCGTCTCCTCGCCGGGGATCTGCTTGCAGGTGTGTCCCTCTTCGGCGGTGGCCGCGTTCGAGCACCGGTAGATCACGTCGCCGTGCTGGTGGCGGGCCGAGCCGTACCGACTGTGGCCGCACGCGCTCACCAGGTGGCCGGAGAGCAAGTGGTTGCTGTAGGTGGTCCGAGGGGTGCCCTTCATGTCGTCGAGGGCCGCCTCCAGGGCCTTGCGCCGGTCTTCGGGCATGAGCTCGGGGAGGTCGATGCGGTACGAGGTGGTGATCTCCTCACCGTCCTCGTTCATGCCGGAGAAGCTGAAGTCCACGTAACCGCGGACAGCCACGCGCAGGCGGAGGACCAGGTTGTTGCCTTCCCAGAGCTTTCCGGTGCGGGTCCGGTACTTCAGCTCGTTCAGCTCCTTGGCGGCCTCGCCTCGGCTCAGCTTCTGGTCGATCATCAGCTCGGCGGCCTTGACGATCACCTTCTGCTCGTCGGGGTTGACGATGGGCTCGCCTTCCTCGTCGAGCATGTAGCCGAAGGGCGGGGCGCCGCTGGCCCAGCCTCCCCCGGAGACCTTCTTGATCCGGCCGCCCAGGGTGCGCTCCAGGATCAGCGCGTGCTCGACCTCGGCCATGTACGCCAGAAGAGAGAGCTGGATGCCGAACATGTCGTCGTTGGAGTCGATCCGCCCATCGGCGGTGGCGATGCGCACCTTCCGGCCTGTGACCTCGTCCAGCACGATGTCGGTCACGTCGTAGACCCAGCGGTGGATGTTGCGCATGGTTCGGCCGATGCGGTCCAGCTTGGCGAAGACGACGACGTCGATCAGGCCGGCATCAATGTCGGCAGTCATGCGATCCAGATCGTCGCGGTGTGCAAGTTTGCCGGACACTCCCTCGTCGCGGTAAACGTCCACAATGGTGTGCGGCACGCCCTTGAACTGGTAGTCGATCCATGCTCGGCATCGCTCGTCTTGCACATCCAGGCCGTAGCCGTCGAGCTGTCCGGATGTGGAAACGCGTAGGTAGATGGCGATTCGCAGGGTCTTGGTCTGACGGGGAAGTGTCTTGGTTCGCATGTGTCCCCCCTGGGCTCACGTATCAGAACGCACGAAGCCCCCCGGCCAGCAGGCTCGGGGGGCGTATCGCCGTGTGTGTAACTGTACCTACGTCAGTCCTTCTTTACCACCGGTCCGAGAAGGATTCGGGCGAGGCGTTCCCGCTCGGCTGGTGTCCACCCGGTCCTGCGCCACTCGACGCTCACGATGGGGCTCTGGCTCACGGCGCCACCCGCCCGTGCTTCTCGAACGCAGCGTGGGTGATGGGCATGCACCCGGCGAAGTGCTGCTCCATCTTCTCGGCGACCAGCTCGATCTCGCGCTGCGGAAAGCTCGGGAAGGTGCTCGCCTCATTCCTCGTCCGAAGGGACAGGAAGTGCATCAGGGAGCGGGCGTTGCAGGTGGCGTAGAAGGAGGTGAAGATGCCGACCGGCAGGACCATGCGGGCCACCTCGCGGGCAATGCCGGCCTTCAGCATGTCCTCGTAGCACTCGTAAGCCTCGGAGTAGGCGGCGAGCATGTTCGTTGCCATCCGGGCGAAGTGGGCGTCGCTCCCGTTACGGAACTCGTACGCCCCCGGCTTGCCCTCCTGTATCAGCGCCCGCTCTCGCGCTGGCACGTAGAACGTGGGGGCGAGTTCCTTGTAGCGGCCCGACTCCTCGTTGTAGGACCAGCCGGCGCGGTGGCGCATGAACTCGCGGGCCACGAAGATCGGCGCCTCGATGTAGAAGGTGAACGACGTGTGCTCGAACGGGCTGCCGTGCCGGTCCCGCACCAGGTAGTTGATCAGGCCCTCGGTCGGGCGGTCAGCGTCAAGGCTGTCGCCTCCGATGGTGGAGACTCGGGCCGCCGCGGTGACGTCGTAGTCCATGGCGCTGGTGCGGAACGCCTGCACCGTCACGTCGGAGCGGTAATTGAGCTTGGTCATGGAGTGCAGACCTCCCGGGTCTCGTTGACCTGGCGAGCCCAGGCGTGGTCGGTGATCAGGGAGCCGCTGAGCAGCCCGAGGATGAAGATGGCGAGCATGAACGTCACGATGACGGGGGTGTCGTTACGCCTCACTGGCGACCTCGTCGTACATGTGGAGCTCGTTGACGTGGTGCACCGTGGTGCCGTGCAGCGCCTCCAGCCGCGCGAGTTCTTCGCGGAGTCGGCCAGCCTCCCGACTCAGGCCGAGGCCGGTGTGGAAGACCCTCTTGGGTCGCCTGCCGCGGAGCTGGGCGAAGGCGGCGACTCCGTGCAGTGTGAAGACCTTGTCCCGGTTGAACTCGGGGTAGGCGCGAGCCTGATGAAACCCGTAGACGATCAGAATGTCGTCCTCGTTGACCGGCTCAAGGGGTCCGATGTTCAGCGTCACTTACACAGCCTCCCCGGCGTGTATCAGGGCCTCGCGCAGCGCGGCCACCGTCTTGGTTCCGTTGTTCTTCAGGTCGTGCCGCTCCTTGCGGAGCGCTTCGATCTCGCCGGCCATGCGCTGGACCCCCTCGACCACCCGCATCATGTTGCGAGGGCTCCAGACGTTCCCGTCCAAGGGGTTGGTGCTGAGCTCGACGCCAGCCGCTTTGGCGATCAGCGCGACGATCTGCCGGGCCTCGCCGCCCCTGCTGTTCTCGGCATACGCCGCGTCGCAGAACCCGTCTTCGCGGCAGGGGCGTGCGCGCCTGGTCGGCGACGCCAGGGGCTCACTCGCGGGGCAGTCGCGAGCAGTCTCGAAGACGATCGACTCGCTTCGGATGTCCTCGGTCAGGCTGGCGATCCCGCGGGCCTGCTCCTTGACGCGCTGGCCTTCCTCGATCCAGTCCCACCCGTTCATCACGCGGCCACCCGGGCCTCGTAGGAGCTGCGGGACTCTGCGGTGAGGTGGAACCCGCCGAACTCGCAGGAGTAGACGCGGTGCTCGATCCTCAGCCCGCGCCTGGTGCCCTGCGCGTCACCTCGCCGGCCTCGCTTGGCCTGCGCCTTACCGAGCGCCTTCTCGGCGTTGGAGCGGCTCATGAAATCCCGCTTCACGCCGCACTCGCACTGCTTCCAGTTCGTCACAGCTCGTTTACTCCCTTCGCTGCACCGCGCTTGGCGGTGGTCTTCTTGGCCTTCTTGGCGGCCGGGTCGTCCTTCACGAACTTGTTACAGTTGCACGTCGAGAGGTGGCACTTGCCGCGGCTCGCCCCGTCGACCGCGTGACTCCACGGCGCATGCCCGCAGCCCTCTGCGTAGCAGTAGCCGGGCCAGTTCTCCTTGCCCTCGGCGTTGGCCAGGGCAATGCCGGAGGATGTCAGGGGCACGACTCGGCCGGTGCCCCCGACGCTCATCTTCTTGGCGAAGCTCTCCGCTTCAGCGACGGCGCCGAAGGGGCCGAAGTTCAGGCCCTTGGTGCCGTCCGCCCACGTGTGGACCATGACAAACAGGTCCCGCATCTGGAGCATGTCCCCAACTTCCTTGATCACAGCCTTGGCGAGCTGCTCAGGACTGTCGAAGGTGGGGTCTTCGAGGATGTCGACCACCCTCTTGATCTCGTGCGCCCTTGGGGTGATCCTCACTGGCGCTCGCCCGCGGGGACCTGGCCCTCCTCCACGACCTCATGGCCCCAGGCGTACTCCTGGTTGACCATGTCCTGCGCCATCGCCACCAGCTCCTCTTCGCTGTAGTCGGCGCCTTCGTCGAGCGGGCTGTAGAGGGTGCTGTCGGTGCCGATGTACTTGCCTTCGATCTCGACCTTCAGGTATCTCACTGCCGGCCTCCTCTCGTCTGCCATCCTCAGGCCGGGGGCGACACCCCCCGACGACCCCCCTCCGGAGGTTTCGGCTTCACTTGCACACTCAGGCCAGTGGGGCGACCAGCTCCCCAAGGAGAGGCCCACTCCCGGCCTCACGCCTGTCGGACGCCTCCGCGTACCGCATGACCAGCCCCTTCAGTCTTCCGGTCTCGCTCACTTCTCGCTCCCCTTCTCGATGACTCGCACGCCCCACCGGCGGACGTTGACGTAGGCGATCATGTTCTGTGTCGCCACCTTGCTTGGGCTGCACCAGTCGCCGCCCCGCTTGAACAGGGGTGTATCCCGCTTGTCCTGAATCTCGATCTCCGTACCGTCAGGCAGTTCGTCGAGTTCCCGGATCGTTCTGATGGTCACAGTGTCACACCAGCGCAGGTTGCACAAGTTCCGCGACTCCGTGGAGCTTGGCGTGCAGCTCCTCCACCGTGCCGTCGTTCACCAGGACGTGGTCGAAGGGCCAGTCGTCGAGAGCGGTCTCGCTTACGTGCACTCGGCCGTACTTGTCCTTCGTTGGGCCGACCCCGGGCCTCTCCAATCGGATCACCACTCCCCCGCGGTCGGCAATGGCCTGCGCCTCGTTGGGGAAGCGCACGTCAGTCACGACCAGGCCGGCCGCGTCGATGTGCGAGGCGAGCAGAGCTTCCACCCAGACCTCCGAGCCGAGCACCTTCCGGCCGGCATCCGTCCCGGTGCGCTGGAGCAGGGCCCGCACCTCCGGATACGTCACCTTGGCGTACTCCCAGCCAGTCGCATCGACCAGCGTCCGCAGGCGCAGGTTCCCGGCGCCGTACTTGCCAGGGATCAGGGGGTTCACCGCGTACAGGAACTCGCGCAGCTTGTCGGCGAAGGCTGCCTGCCTCCAGCCCCTCTCGATCAGGGCGTTGGCCGCCTCGTCCTTCCCGCTGCGGGCGTAGCCCGCCAGTCCCACGATCAGGTCGGTCACTCCCCCGCCTCCTTCTTCCACAGTCGCCGTTCACGGCGCCGAACCAGGCGCCGAATCCAGTGGCCCTTGTCGCCCTCGTCGGCGTAGCGGCCCTCCACGACGCGACTGCCCGCGCTCACGCTGTCACCGTTCTTGGACTTGGCCTTGGTTCGCAGTGCGGCCGGACTCTTGCGGCCGGTGCCGGGTACGGGCTCGCTCACTCGTCCTCCTCCTCGTCGTACTCGGGGTCGAAATCGACGGTCACTCTGGCGATCCGCCCGTTCTGGATCTCGGCGTAGACGGGGTAGCCACCATCACCCCAGAGGGTCGGGATGGACAGGGCGATGCCGGGCCCCGCGGGTTCGGTCACGTCATACGGCTTCTCGCCGAACGGCGACCGGTCGCACCAGTCGGACCACGTCTTGATGTGGTGGCTCGCATCGCCCGTGACCGTGTAGCAGGGATCACCGATCATGATCGTGCCGGAGTCCACGGACACCGTGCCGATCTGCACTCGCTGGTCACTCACTGTCAGTCTCCTCGGGGTAGTAGGGGAAGATCAGGCGGGCCGCTTCCTCGTGGCCTGCCTCGCTCAGCTTCTGGGCGGCGTCACGCTGGACGGCTCGCACCAGGTCCATCAGCTCGGCCTCCTTGTCCTGGAGGTCGTGGCCGTAGAGGTCGTACGTCATGCCAGCCAGGGCTACCGATGTGGTCGGCGCCCAGCGGGGGCCGTCCTCGGTGTACTCCCAACCATCTCGGTCCCGTGCCACTCAGACCCCCGCGGTCTCGTAGTGAAAGTCCTGGTTCAGGTCGCCAGCCTTGACGAACTCGCCCTCCAGGCCGACGAACTCGCGGTTCTGAGTGACGGCAACCGACTGGACGCGGGTGCGACCCTCAATGAACGCGATGCCCTGGTCGGTGATCGACCACCTCAGCCCCTCCTCGCGCCGGGCGAGGCCGAACCAGCCCAGCTTCGCGAAGACCGCGTACTCCGAGTTCGTCAGGCCGATCTCCTCGCGCTTCAGCGCGTCCCCTCCGCTCACGTACAGCTTGCCGAGACCGCTGACCTCGGACTTGCCCAGGCGGTACCGCTTCTCCACTGTCGTGCTCCTCTCGGATGGCAGGCTCATCAGCATCGGGATGCCAGCCCGATGGACCGCACCCCCGAAGGGGCGGGTTTCGCCTTACGTTGGTCTGATCCAGCGGGCATACACGGCTCGCCCGTCTGCTCTCATGCGCACTCGGCGCTCCCAGCCGTTCGGGTAGGTCTTCACCCATACGCGGTCGGTCAGCCGGGCGTCCCTCCATCCAGAATGGGCGAAGACGATGCCCTGCCGGCCGAGGTCGAAGCGTTCGATGTGATTCACGATCAGCCCTTCAGCGGGGGAAGTCGGAGGGCGCCTGTTCGGGGCGGCTGAGGCAGCGGTGGGAGCTGGTACTGATACGCAATCAGGGTCGGGATCTCGTCGGGAGCGGCCACCCTGTTCGCGACGGCCACCTGGTAGACCTCGGCGAAGAGGGCGACGCTGCGCTTGACGATGTCGCTGTAGCTCAGGCCGGTAGGGGCCAGCGTCGCGATGTCTTTGGCCAGGGCCTCGTCGATGCGGGCGGCCAACTGGCGGGGCAGCTTGTTCATGCCGGGATCAGCTCCTCCAGCACGTCGCCCACCTCGTTGACGATCCCCTGGTCGATCAGGGCCTGGGCCACGCGACCGTAGTGACCCTGAAGGGTCCAAACCAGGCCGCTTCCGATCAGGACGGCGAACAACTCGACGACCTCGTCGATCTCCAGCTCACCCGCCTCGAAGCTCATCAGGTCGATCGCGATGTCCTTCATGCGTCCCATTTCTGCGTGCTCCTTCGCTCTACTTGGTCAGTTCAGTCAGGACGGCGGCCGAGAGCAGGGGCGGGACGGCGTTGCCGACCTGCTGGTCCTGCTCTGCCGCGGTCCCCTGCCAGGGGTGGTCGGCGGGGAAGGTCTGGAGAACGCCGGCCTCTTGGGCGGTCACTCGGCCGATCTCCTGATCTCCGATGCGCCACTTGTTGCGCCCGACCTTGCCGGTCACGGCGAACGCGGGCCGCACCGCGAGGCGTACCCCGCGCTTGGAGGCGTCACCGCCCGTGCCGTAGTTGCTGCGCACGTACTCGCCTCGCACGGGGAGTCCGGCGCTGGTCAGGGCTTCGGCCTGACTGACCCACTTGTGGACCCCGTCGTCGAGGCGGTCCGGGTCCTGCGAGTAGTACCGACTGTGGGTCGGAGCCGGCAGCTTCACCGGTTGCTCCAGGTGGGCCGCGAGGATCGCGCGCTTCCGCGTCTGCGGTACACCGAACTGCTCGGCACTCAGTACGTCGGTCGCAACGTGGTAGCCCCACCGCTCGGCAAGGATCGCGGCGAACGCCTCCCAGATCGGGCGGACGGTGGGCACCTGCTCCAGGAGGATCCACTGGGGACGGTGCCGGGCGATCACGAGCAGGGGCTCCAAAACCAGGATGCTGCGCTCGTCGAGGGTCTCGTCGTGCACGAGGGCGATGGCCTCCTCGGGCAGGTACCCCTTCGCGACCAACTCCGCGGCCTTCACGAGGTGGTCCAGGGCGGCACGACCGGCGCCGTTTCCCGTGGTGCTGAAGGTCTGGCAGGGCGGGCCGGCGGTGTACCCGTCGAGGTCGCCCCACCCGTACCCGCGAACCTCCTGGCTGCGGACGTCGGCATGCAGGCGCTCGAAGCCTGCCGCTCGCGCAGTGGCCACCGCGGCCGTCTCTCGCTCGACTCCCACGATGCGGCCCTCGATGCGGGCGAGCCTCTTCCCTGTGCTGCAACCTCCGGCTGCGGCAAAGTCCTCACGTATCACGCTTCAGTCCCACTTTCACACATGGTTGGCTCGTCAGGGCCGAAGATCCACTTCGGTCGACCACCTTTCGATGGTTTCGCCTTGGGTGCGACGGTCAGGCGCCGAGCCGGTCGATGCGCTTCTGCCACTCGGCCGCCTTGACGTCGTTCTCGTCCGCCTCCAAGCGCAACTGCCGGGCCTCGCCGGCCTTGCGGTCACGCTCGTACTCGAAGAGCCGCCGAATGCTGACCCGCTGCCAGTCCGGGTTGTCCTTCTCGAACTGGGTCAGGACGTCCTTCTCGATCTCGAAGAGGGAGTTGTACGCCTTCGCCTCGTACTTCACGCTCTGACCCTGGTCGTTGCGGTAGCCGCCGCTGTAGCGCGACAAGCTCGTCCACTGCGAAATGCGACTGCCTTCCAGGTGAACGCTCAAGCGGCGGTCATACTCGTCCTCCGCAAGGCGAGTCATGGTGTGCTCGATCCCGTACTTCCGGCCGCGCACCTTGACGAACCCAAAGTCGGTGTCGCCCTTCCAGTCGGGGTCGGTGCTGATCTGCACGCGGCCACTGATCTCCTCGGTGACCTTCTCCCCGCGCCACCCCCCGCCGTACGTCTTGCGCTCCGCCGTCAAGATCCGGAGGTAGAACGTGGTGTCCGCGAACTTGATCTCGAACTCGGGCTCGTTGCTCATCTGCTACACCTTCACAGTCGGTTGGCTCTTCAGGGCCGGAGATCCACTCCAACCGACCCCCGAGGGGGTTTCGCCTTCCTGTTGGTTACAGTAGCACTACCTGCGCAGGTTGCACAGCTTCAGCCGTAACGAACCTCGTCGAAGCAAGCGATCTGGATGATCGCGTCAGCCGCGTCGGCGTCGATGTGACCGGTGTCGATGCCGCGGTCGTCCCTGTTCCGCCAGGCGTCCAGGACGTAGCCATGGATCGCCCGATTCACGTACTCCTGGCCGGGGTCGAGCAGTCTGGCGAAGGCCAGCCGGACATCGTCCTTGCTCAGGTAGTTCACAGAGTCGACCTCGCGCACGTCATCGAAGGGGAAGATCGGATGCGGTGCCGTCCCCTCGATGATGGTGTACTCCTTGCCCGCGGGCAGGCCGGCGAACTCCTCGTCGTTCGGCTGCGTAGCCCAGTAGGTGATGCCCCCCTGGGAGGCGGTGTCGACGATGTCCTGGACGTTCTCGTCGGTGAGCTTGGTCATGATGCTCTGCATGATCACTGGTCGGTGTCCTCTGCGACGACGGCCCGGTGAGTCCGGGACGATTCGATGAACTCAGGGAAGATGGTGATCATCCGGTGGGCGTGGACCTGCGGGTGCACCAGGCGGCTCAGCAGGAGCTCGCCAGTGGGGCAGCACCCGTCGATGCAGTTGTCCCAGTGGACGACCAGCGAGTCGTCCTCGTCCCACATCTCGTTGATGGCCCGATCGAACGCGGCCTGCTGCTCGTCCCCGTGCGGCTTCGCCAGGATCTCGCGGAGCCGTGCGGTCCAACGCTCGAAGCGCTCGTCGATCTCAGTCATCAGGCACCCGCGGTGATGCGAGTGACGGCCGGCGAGTCCTCGTACTTGTTCCGGCGAACCTCTCGGCGGGCGAGGGTGACGGCCCTGTCCTTGCGCTTCGAGTCGCGGATGTTCAGGTCGTGGTCACGGAACTTCGGGGTCACTGTCGTGCTCCTCGCTGTTTGGCCTGGCTCATCAGGGCGTGGGCTGCCATCCCTCGCCGACCCCCGAAGGGGTTTCGCCTTACCGCTCCTCCCGCTTCTGTCGCAGGAACTGCCAGTGGAGCCAGGTGTACGACAGGGCCCACCAGGCCCCGTTGCCCTTGCGGTACTTCTTCAGAAAGAACTTCCACAACTCGCGGCTCACTCGCCCTCCTTGGTCAGCAGGCTGGCGAGGATGTCGAGGATTTCCTGCGTCCCCGATCCGTCGCCGATCACCTCGCGAATTTCCTCCTCGGGGATCAGCTCCATCGGCAGGCTGTAAATCAGACCTGCGACTCTGTCGCTCAGGTCGCACAGGGTGTGCCACTCGGGGGTGGCGGGGTCGTACTCCTCGCGCCACTCGTCGACCTCGCGCACCGTCTGAAGCAGGCCGCGCACCTTCTCCTGAATGGTCTGCATGTTGAGTCCGCCTCCACGTTGTTGGCTGCCATCGTCAGGAGGTGGGCGCCGCCCCACCCCGACCCCCGAAGGGGTTTCGGCTGGTCACACTTGCACAGTCAGGCCACGACGAACAGTTCCAGTTGGTCGGGGTTGTAGCCGAGCACGTTCCACCGGTAGACCTCGGTCGCCTTCTCCAGGAAGTACTCGTCCCGCGTGGTCTCGTACTCCTCGGCCACCACGTCCCAGTTGACGTCGTCGGGCCGGCACCACTGGCTTCGGTGAGTCGTCGACTCGTCCTCGTAGAAGCGCTGCGCGATGGCCTCGTCATCCGCGCAGGTGTCAACCATGGTGTGCTCGCGCTGGGCGTGCTCGACGGCCTCCTTCAGGGCCGCCTCGAACGCCTCCCACTCACGCTCGCTGTAGTCCGACTCGTCGAGGATCGGGTAGTCCTGAAGGGACAGGGCCAGCTTGGTCGCTTCGATGAACGCGGCGGTGAACTCCTCCTGCTCGGGCAGGCACTCCTCCCCGTCGCACTCGATCGCGCAGTAGAGCTGGCAGTACGTGCTGTCCTCGTCGCGCTCGCAGTCGTCCTCATGCTCCCAGGTGGGCTCGCACTCGCACTCCTCGTCCTCGTAGGTCTCGTAGACCTGAACGTAGATCGTCCGGAGGGAGCCACAGGCCCAGTGCCTCGACGTGCCGTCGATGACATGCTCGTCGTGGTCGCCGGCCGCGCCCTTGATCAGGCCGAGGGCGGTCAGGTAGTTCGACTCCTCCAGGAGGTCGTCGCCGTAGTCGGCCCAGTGGAACACCGCGCCGTGCGTGGTGAACAGTCGGTCGTCGTAGAACGCGGCGTTGCTGGGCTGCTCCAGCGCTTCGCGCGCCGCCTTCTCCAGGGTCTCCCTGTCCAGCTCCATGGCTCACTCCCGTGCTCGTGCAGGCTGGCATCGTCAGCGATCGAGAACCACCTCGACCGGACACCCCGAAGGGTGTTTCGCCTTGTGTGTGCCGCACCTCTCCCGAAGGTGGTCACGGAGAGGGGGAGGTGCGGCGAGGTCATGCCGACTCGACGCCGGCTGCCCTCCTGAAGTGACCGGGCTCCCCCGTACTGTCCTCACGGTTGCGCCGTGCATCGAGTAAGGCTTGAGTCGGCTCTTCCTGCGTCATGTTGTGCCTCTCGGCTTCGTTGTTCACGACTTGCTCTGGCTGGCTCATCAGTGACCGGGAACCACCCGGCCAGACACCCCGAAGGGCGTTTCACCTTGATGCAGTGACAGTATCACACTTGCGCAGCTTGCACACTGACTGCCATGAACACCACGTCGGGCTCACCCGCGGTCCAGTTCGGAACCCGCTCGGTCTCTACGAACCCGAACCGCTTGTAGAACTCGGGCAGGAATCCGTCGAAGCAGTCGAGCCGGCTCGCGCCCTTGTGGTTCACCGCGTCCCAGACCAGGTCTTCACCGCGCCCCTTGACCGTGCTGAACAGGCCGATCAGCGTGCCGTCCTGGGACACCCCGAAACCGGACTGAAAGTCGCTGGTCAGGTAGTACCTTGCTCCGCGCGGCATCTCCTCGGGCTTGCTGGTCGCTTCGGCGATCCGCTCACTACCGTTCCTCGCCCAGTCAAGGGCGACGGTGTACTCGGACCAGGAGGCGGGGTGCATGTACGTCGTCATCATCAACTCCGATGGTTGAGCAGGCTGGCTCATCAGCGACCGGCTACCCAAGCCGGCCGGACACCCCGAAGGGCGTTTCGCCTTGGTCAGTGCTCAGTGACCTCGTCGATCTCCCGCACCAGGCCATCGAAGCCGTCGTCGTCACCGAGCTCGGCGAGCTGGTCGTCCAATCCATCCCAGACGTCGTCTTCGGTCATCTCGGCGAGTGCAGCCACCGTGACTCCCTTGATCCTCGCCATCTCCTCATCGCTCAGCTCCCGCTCGTGAGAGCTGACTTCGGTCCAACGCACGGTGTACGGCATCTTGGTCTCCTCGGCAGAGCAGGCTGGCTCATCAGCGGCGGGCTACCCAAGCCGGCCGGACCGGGGGACCCTTGCGGGCCCCGCGGTTTCGCCTTCAGTTCCCAAGCACTGCGGCAGCATCAGGGGGGAGCGGAATGCCCTCCGCCCTCATCACCCAGTAGCAGGCGTACTTGTCGCCCGACTCCCAGCAGACGTCGTCCGTGCCGTCCAACCAGCCGTCGTTGTAGGCGGTCACCACATCGGACTCGGAGGTCGGGGCCTGCGCAGGGGCGGTGAGCCCCCACGCAGTGCCCGCACCGATCACCAGGCCCACCAGGAGGCCAGTCAGAGCCTTCACTTGCTCAGCACCTCCGCCTTGGCCTCGATCGCCTTCTCGTGGGCATCGGCGATCCGGTCGGCGAACTCCCACTGAAGGGCGACCAGGCCGTTCTTCCTGAGAGCCCGGTTCTGGGCGGCCTGCAACTGGCCGGCGACGATGGACTCGGGGGTCTTGGCAAGGGAAACGCTCATGACTACTCCTCAGGGTTTGAGCAGGCTGGCTCATCAGCGACCAGGAACCACCTGGTCGGACCACGCCCCCCGAAGGGGGCGGGTTTCACCTTGTCACACTTGCACACTGTCGCGGCGAAGAGCGGACGTGCGCTTTGCGGAAGTCTTGCGACTCCCCCCGACCCTTGCGGGTCGGGCCTTACTGCACTGTTTCGGTCAGGTAGTGCGTTCCTGGGCCAACCCTCTCTCGGCTCGCGCCTTTCGTTTCCCGTCCGGTTTCCCGTCCGTTCCGTTTCCGGCCCTCGTTGCGAAGAGAGGGTTGGCCTCGACCGACACCTACTCCCCTGCCCGACACCCCTGGCTTTGAGATTGGACGCCCGCTCTCGATGCCAGGGACTGCGCCTCAGACAGGATTCCGATGGCGGCTGTACCCAAGAGGTTCCGCTGGGAACTTGGGGCTGCCGGCCGATCTGAAAGGAGGGTCGTCCCCCTCTACGGCTGCGCTTCCCGAGCGCCATGCTTTGCTCTGCTACCCACCACACCCGAAGGTTGCGTCGTCCCCGCAAGCGGGGGGCCGATGGGCCACGTGCCGAAGTCTCGTCGTGCGGTCCTGCTGTGTTGCTGAAGCGACAGTATCACACTCGCTTCGGGCTATGCAACTTGCGCTTGCTTGGCTTGGCTTGCTGCGGATGAGCCGTTTACCACCGGTCGCAGTACGTTCCCGGGTGCATCGGTACCCCGGTCACTCACTCGCTTGCCTGCCTTGCTGAGCTCGACTCTACAGGAGTTGGGCCCGTTGTGCAAGTGTCGCTTGCCGTTCCGTCCTGCCTGCCTTGCGGCTTGCAGTGCGTCCCGGTGTGGCGACAGACAGAACTCTGCCCCACTTGCACAGCTTCCGTCAAGTCGCGCTGGTCAGAGGGTGTTCGGGGCCCTTGGGTGGCTGTCTGACGCGCGCTCTCGGCTCGGCCGGCCCCTTCCCGCATGGTCTGGCCGGCCCGGTCATCCATGGCTCTTGCGACCGCGCCAGAAGGAAGGCGCGCAGAGGGGCGCGCGAGGGTAGCACGGGCCTGAGAGGGGTGGGGGGGTGACCCCCGGAGCGCCGGCAAGAGGACCGCCAAGTCATACCGGCCAAGATCGCGCCACGGTTTCAAGGTCGATCGGAGGAGAGCCCCAGAGTGCCGGCGAGGGCCTGGCGAACGTGGCCAGCAGTCAGCTCGATCCCCGGATTGGCGACGGCGAAGAGACGCAGCTTCCCGAGCGGGGAATCGGCAGGCGGGGGCGTCTCGGCCAGCTCGGCACCAGCGATCTGGAGGGCGAAGGTGAGGTCAGGGTCGTTGCTCATGGCCCCCAGCGTAGGGCGTAGGACCGACAGCCAGCACTGGATTACCGGGGCGCGGCAGCGCCCCCAGGGCGTGAGCGGCCTTGCTCTGTGGCGCCCCTGGGGCGCCCCCGCGGCTTCGCCCCCTGCAACCCCTTCGCCGTCGCCTCAAGCTCTGTGGCCGCCGCCAGGCGGCCCAGCCTCGAAGGCCACTTGTGTAAGTGTGACTACGGTCACATGAAGGAGCCTGCAACAAGCAGCCTTCGGTTTCGATCCTTGTAAGTAGAAGGGCAAGTTCGTAAGTAGAAGTAGCAGGCTGGAGGCCCTGGCGGGCCTCGCTGACCAGAGCTCCTTACGAACTTCGCAAGTACAAGACTCCCCCGGGTTGGCAGCTTCGAGCAGCTACCTCTTCAGGTAGGACGTCACCGGGGGTTCACTTTCACGTCGGGGGTAACGATGCCGAACTGGGAAGGGTCCGACAGGCGTTCCCGCCTACCGAAGGACTGGCCCAAGATCCGGCTCAAGGTCTTGCGGCGAGACGGAGGGCAGTGCACCGCGCTGACAGAAGCGGGTGGACGCTGCGACTCGACCGCATCCGACGTGGACCACATCATGCCAGGAGATGACCACAGCCTCTCGAACCTGAGATCGCTGTGCTCCTGGCACCACAAGCAGAAGAGCAGCCGGGAAGGTGCGGCGGCCTACGCCGTCAAGCGACGTGCGATCGAGAGGAAGTTCCGACGCACCGAGCAGCACCCCGGCCTGCTCTGAGACCCGCGCTCCAGGCTCCTCCCCCGCCTGTTGAGTGCGAGCGCCCCCGAGTCCTCCTCTCGCTCGGGCGAGGCGCCGGCCCCTGGCTCACCACCAGGGGCCCGAGAGGGTCGGTAGCTCAGTTGGAAGAGCGGCGGAGTGAAATCCCGCAGGTCGCAGGTTCGAGTCCTGCCCGACCCACTGTCAGTGATGCTGGCAGCACTGACACAACCAACTCGCCCAGCCGCGCATACCGGGCCGCGCGTTGTAACGCCCGATGAACTTCAAGGAGGTGAGCGTTGACCCCGTTCGAGTACGCATGGGCCGCCTGGGCTGGGGCCTTCGTCGTGATCGAGGGCATCGCCCTCTACCGCAAGCAGCCGGGAGACACGCTCTCCGAGCAGGTCTGGCGGATCTTTGGCACTCGGCGCGACGTCGAGTACACCGCGAAGGGCGCGCAGCCCCGCGGCCTGCTTCGAGCTCGCCGGTTCGCGCTGGTCGCGTTCCTGGCTTGGCTCGCCGCGCACTTCCTGACGGGAGGCGCGGTGTGAACGTCCTCTACTTCACGTCTCCGTTCTGCCGGCCCTGCCGCTCATTCGGTCCGCTCCTGAAGGGCGAGCTTGCCGAGCGCGGGATTGAGCCGGAGACGGTCTTTGTCGATACTCAAGGCGGCCTGGCCAAGGCCACCTCCTACGGCGTGTCGAGTACCCCGACCGTCGTCATCGAGCGGGATGGCGAGGAGATCAGTCGCTTCACTGGCGCACTCCTCGGCGATTCACTGCGGGACGCTCTCAGCGTCCTGTGACGAAAGGAGGTGACCGTGGGCGTTCGAGGCCCCATCCCGAACCGTGAATCTGACCTCGCGCGCCCCCGGTCGCGTAAGGGGTCGGACGAGCAGGAGACCAAGCGCGGGCAGATGCGAGCGGTATCCATTCCGCGCGCTGACCCCGACTGGCATGAGGCGGCGAAGAAGCTTTACGACTCGCTGCGGAAGTCCGGTCAGAGCGACTTCTACCAGCAATCCGACTGGGCCTACGCCTGGGCGCTGATGGATGACTTCTCGCACTACAAGAAGACGTCCAAGCGCTCGGCACAGATGGCCCAGACCCTGTACTCCGCCCTCGGAAATCTCCTGGTGACCGAAGGCGATCGGCGCCGTGCGCGCATTGAACTGCAAGAGCCGGAGCAGGAGACCACCTCCGCAGCCGTGCTCGCCATCGCCGACTACAAGCAGGATCTCGGGGTGGACTGATCATCCGGAGGTGAGCCTTGGCGAAGCAAGCTGCGCTCACCCCGGAGGAGATCGACCTCCTGGAGCCGAGCTTCATCGGCCCCACCTGGCAGAAGGACGCCTTCGGGCGTTGGACCCTGCCGGACAAGACGCTCGGCTGGCAGATCGCCGGCTGGGCTGCTGAATGGCTTCGATCCGAAGAGGGCGGGCCCTGGAAGTTCACCAGGGAGCAGCTCCGCTTCGTTCTCCACTGGTACGCCGTGGACAACCTCGGCCGGTTCACCAACCGCAAGGGCGTCCTCCAGCGCATGAAGGGCTGGGGCAAGGACCCCTTGCTCGCCGTCCTCTGCCTCGTCGAGCTGGTCGGGCCGTCGCGCTTCTCCCACTGGGACGAGGCCGGCGAGCCGGTAGGCAAGGCCCACCCTCGCGCGTGGGTTCAGGTCACCGCGGTCAACCAGTCGCAGACCACGAACACGATGGCGCTCATCCCGTCCCTGATGTCGGACGCCTTCAAGGCGAAGTACGACGTCAAGGACGGCGCGGTGCTCATCCGCGCGAACGGTGGCAAGGCCCGCCTCGAAGCAGTGACGTCGTCGTACCGCGCCCTCGAAGGCAAGCGGACGACGTTCACCCTGCTCAACGAAACGCATCACTGGGTGTCCGGCAACAACGGCCACAAGATGTACGAGACGATCGACGGCAACGCGACCAAGCAGGACAGCCGGTACCTCGCGATCACAAACGCCTACTTGCCCGGCGAAGACTCTGTCGCTGAGCGGATGCGCGAGTCGTGGGAGAAGATCCGCGAAGGCCGGATGGCCGACGTCGGCTTCGTCTACGACAGCATTGAGGCGCACCCGGAGACTCCGCTCACTGCGGAGGCCCTGCGCATCGTCATCCCGAAGATCCGCGGTGACGCGGTCTGGCTGAACGTGGACGCGATCATCCAGTCCGTCATGGACGCGACGATCGCACCTTCGCGCTCCCGGCGCATGTGGCTGAACCAGGTCGTGGCCGAAGAGGACGCGATCTACGGGCCGGCCGAGTGGGACCCGCTGCTCGACGAGGGCAAGAGCCTGAAGCCGGGCGACGAGATCGTCTTGGGGTTCGATGGCGGCAAGAGCTCAGACTCGACGGCCTTGGTGGCTCTCCGCGTGCGCGACATGCACGCGGTTCTCCTCAACATCTGGGAACACCCGGAAGGCGAGGCGGCCAAGGACTGGACGGTACCGCGGCACGAGGTCGACAGCGCGGTGCACGAGGCGTTCCGCCTCTTCGAGGTGAAGGCGTTCTTCGCCGACGTCGCCCTCTGGGAGTCCTACATCTCCGACTGGTCCGAGACCTACGGCGAGCGCCTGG
The DNA here is from genome assembly GCF_042731135.1 of Streptomyces sp. NPDC059874. Taxonomy (NCBI): domain Bacteria; kingdom Bacillati; phylum Actinomycetota; class Actinomycetes; order Kitasatosporales; family Streptomycetaceae; genus Streptomyces; species Streptomyces sp. NPDC059874. The sequence continues at coordinate 73,555 of NZ_JBHWJY010000025.1, read as the reverse complement.
CGGTCTCCTCGCCGGTCGGCAAGGACTCGGTCGGCTGGGACATGCGCGGCTCGCAGAAGGCCCTGACGATGGCGCACGAGCGCCTGATGCGGACGATCTTCGACAAGAGGCTCTCCCATGACGGAGACCTCACGCTTCGCCGGCACGTGCTCAGCGCCCGGCGCCGCACGAACAACTACGGCATCGGCTTCGGCAAGGAGTCGAAGGACTCGCCGCGCAAGATCGACGCCTACGCCGCTCTGATGCTGGCGCACGAGGCCCTGTACGAACTCCGGGCCCGCGGCAAGAAGGTGCGCAAGCGCACCGGGCGCGGCTACTTCATCTGACCCTGTGCAAGTGTGACCAGAAAGGTGGTGAGGCATGGCCGACACCAGCCCAGCATCGCTGGCGAAGGAACTCCTCGCCATCCTCGACCGTGACGCGGATCGACTCCAGCGGATCGACAACTACATCCACGGCAAGCATGACGACCCGTACATGCCGCCCCAGGCGGATGCGGAGTACAAGCTGCTCGCGCAGCGGGCCGTCTCCAACTGGATGCCCTTGCTCATCGGTACGCCGGCCCAGGCTCTGTACGTGGATGGCTACCGGCCCGGCAAGCCGGAGGCGGGCCTTCCCCAGGCGTCCTCCTCGTCGAGCGTGCAGTGGTCCCACTGGCAGCGCTCGCGCATGGACGCCCGCCAGGCCGCGGTCTACCGCGGTGCCCTCGGTTTCGGTCACTCCTTCGTACTGACGGAGAAGACCGCGAAGGGCGTCATCTCGAAGGGGCTCTCGGCGAAGAAGACCGCGGCCCTGTACGAGGACCCGGCGAACGACGAGACGCCGTACGCCGCACTCACGATCGTGTCGAAGCCAAGGAGCGAGACCCCCGGCAAGGCCCGGATGTGGGACGGCAAGTTCGAGTACGCCGTCACCTACAAGTCGCTGACCGATCCCGACTCGGTCAAGGTCAGCGCCCTCCGGCGGCACGGCGCGAGCGAGTGTCCGGTGACCCGGTTCGCGTCCTCGGTCGATCTTGAAGGACGCACCATCGGCGTCATCGAGCCGATGATCGCGCTCCAGAACCGCATCAACCAGACGATCTTCGATCTGCTGGTCGCACAGACCTACACCTCACACGAGGTGCGGTACGCGACCGGCATGGCGCCGCCTCTTGTGATGGAGCTGCTCGACGAGGCTGGCCAGGTCACCACGGACCCCGCGCTCGCGGTCGACAGTCGGCCCAAGCTCGACGCGGCAGGCAACCCGATCCCGGCTGCGATCAACCACAATGCCAGGCGGTTCCTGTTCGCAGAGGACCCGGACGTGAAGTTCGGTTCCCTGCCTGCTGGCCCGATCGGTTCGCTGATCGACTCGGTGGACATGAGCATCCGGCACCTGGCCGCGATCTCGCAGACCCCGCCTCATCACCTGCTGGGTCAGATCGCGAACCTCTCCGCCGAGGCCCTTCTCGCCGCCGAGACTTCACTGAGCCGCATGATCGCGGAGTTCCGGAGCATCTTCGGCGAGGCGTGGGAGCGGGTCTTCCGCCTGGCCGCCGAGCTCGAAGGTGAGACGGCCGCGGCCGACGACTACTCCGGCGAAGTCCAATGGCGCGACATGGAGTCGCGTTCGCTCGCGCAGGCCGCTGACGCTCTGGGCAAGCTCGCCGCGCAGCTCGGCATTCCTCTCCGCGGTCTGTGGAAGCGAGTGCCCGGTGTCACGCAGACCGAGTACGAGGACTGGGTGGAGATGGCCGAGGAGGATGACTCTGTCGGCCAGCTCGCTACCGCTCTGACTCGGGCGACTCCCGGCGCGAGTACGACCGCCCCGCTCTCCAGTGAGGCGGTCGCCGCGTGACCGGCCCGGCCCACCAGGCCGAGGCCGATCGTGCAGCCGTCGCATTCCAGGTGGCCCTGACCCAGATCGGGGCAGGGACCATCACGGATGCGCTGGCGCTGTGGCAGGACGTCCCGGCTGCGAGTCGGGCGTCGACCGCGGGCTCCTGGCTGAAGCGGGCCATCACGATGGTGATGACCAGGCGGCGCATGAGTCGCGATCTGGCCCGCGCTTACTACCGCTTGGCCCGCGCGTTGAGGACGGGGACGACCGTCGCCGATCCGTACCACCCTGAGCCGACGTACATCACGCTGGACACCTTGCGTCGGGAGTTCGCAGACCTGGCTGGAACCGCTGAGAGCCCCCAGGAGGGGCGTGCAAGTGATTCCGAGACCAACACCCCAAGTCCCTCCTCGGAGGCCGCGACCGGCGAGCCTGGGGAAGCCTCCGAGGAGTCTGAGGACGAGGAAGCCGATCGGATTCTCGTCGAGGAGCTTGAAGGTCTGCGCGAGGAAGAGGAGCGGATCGAGCGGGAAGCGGAGCAGGAGCTCCGCAGCGCGCTGGAAGCCCTTGGGCCCAACAATCTCCAGAAGAAGGTCGACAAGATCGACGGCGCCCGGAGTGCCGACGAGGTCGACAAGCTTCGAGAAGAGGCCCACCAGCAGGCCGGCGCCCGGCAGGCCGCAGCCGCGGAGCGTATCGCAATGAACGGTGGACGCTCGACTGTCTGGAACCACGCACAGCGCGACCGCAGGGCCCTTGGCTACATCAGACTTTCGCGCTCAGGCACCCCTTGCGGGTGGTGCGCGATGCTCATCTCTCGTGGACCTGTCTACCGCTCACGCAGCTCGGCTGAGTACGCGGACGGCGACAAGTATCACGACAACTGCCACTGCTACGCGGAGCCCGTTTTCTCCCGCGAGCAGTACGACAGCTCGTCTGCGTACGAGCTGAACCGCCGGTACGAGGAGCTGTGGCCCAAGGTCACGCGCGGCCTCACCGGCAAGGCGGCTGTGTCCGCCTGGCGCCGGTTCATCCGGCAAGAACAGAAGGCCGCAGCCCAGGAGGCTCGGCGATCCACAACGAGCGTCCAGGAGGCGTGACAGTGCCCGAGCAGGAAACCACCGAGACCACCACGGAAGAGACCGTCGAAACGCCCCCGGAGGGCGAGACCCCCGCGGGTAACGAGACGACCTCGACCGAGGAGCAGCCCGAGGAAGTGCCGGCCGCGGTCCTCCGCAAGGAGCTGACCGACGTCCGCGCCGAGGCGGCCAACTACCGCGTCAAGCTGCGTGAGGTCGAGGCGAAGTTCGCCAACGCCAAGACGCCCGAGGAGTTCGAGGCTGCGGTCTCGGAGCTGAAGGCGCAGAACGAGGCGCTGGAGCGACAGATCCTGCTCAACAACGTGGCGGCGAAGTACGAGCTCCCCGCGGCCCTGGCCAAGAGGCTCACCGGCATCACGCCGGAGGAGCTGGAGGCCGACGCCAAGGAGCTTCAGAAGCTCGTCGCTCCCGCCACACCCGAGTCGCTTGGTGGTGGCCTCGACCCCGAGGTCGACTCCGACGACCTCGACCCGGTCAAGGCCGTTCAGGCAGCCCGCCGCAACCGCTACTGACCGCCCCTTCTGGCCAAGTGTGCAAGTGACGCACGCCAAGCCTCCCCCTTCCTACCGACAGGAGTAACAACCCGTGGCCGAACACGTCATTGTCAAGCCCGAGAAGATCGCCGCGACCGCGGCGGTCGCTCTGGAGCAGGCTCTCGTCGTCCCCGCGCTCTTCCAGCGCGAGGGCATCGATCAGTACAAGGGCTCCGCGAACGACACCATCAACGTCAAGGTGGAAGGGGTCCTCCCCTTCCGCACGTACGGATGGCGCAACAACCGCAGCTCCCCGATCACCTTCGACGAGTACGCCGAGAAGACCGTCGCGGTCTCCTTCGGCGGCAACATCTACAGCGCCGTCAAGCTGACCGACGAGCAGCGCGACTTCGACCTCAACGGCTGGGCCAAGCTCATGACCAAGCAGACCGAGGCCATCGGCCGCGGCCTGGAGCGCGGCGCCGTCGACACCCTGAAGAACCAGACCTACGCCGTCACCCTGGGTGGCTCGGTCGACGCTGACGGCGCGGGCCCGGGTACCGCGGTCCGCTCCCTGCGTAAGACCCTCATCAAGGCGCGGGACATCCTCAACAAGTTCATGATTCCGAAGGCCGGTCGCGTCCTCCTGGTCGGCTCCGACTGGGAGATGGCGCTCCTCGGCGACCCGGATCTGAACCTGGCCTCCAACGTCGGTGAGGCCGAGGCAGTCTCCTCCCTGCACGAGGCCACGATCGCCCGGCGCTACGGCTTCGACATCGTCGTCTCGCAGGAAGTCGCTCCCGACGCCGCGTACGCGATGCACCGCTCGGCGTTCATCTTCGCGACCGGCGCCCCGAGCGTCCCGGCGTCCGTGACCGGCGGCTCCGCCTCCGCGAACGGCGTGGCCATCCGCTGGCTCCAGGACTACGACGCGAACTACCTGACCGACCGCTCCGTGGTCAACACCTACAAGGGCTTCCGCTCCGTCAAGGACCAGCTCCTGGGTGTCGACGACGTCAGTGGCCAGGCTTTCGTCTCCGTGCACGAGCACTTCGTCCGGGCGATCAAGCTCGACCTGGACGCGACGGTCGACGTCCTGCCGACCGGCTCCGCCCCCGCGGCTGTCGAGCTGACCGCCATCACGGGCGTCGGCAACGCGGCCTGATCGGCTCAGTGAGTGGGGCGGGTTCCCTCGGGGGCCCGCCCCTCCCCGTGAGTGAAGGAGAACCATCTTGGCGAACTTCGCCACACTGGCAGAGCTGCAAGCCCGCCTCGACTGGACGCTCGACGCTGACGAGGAGCGCATCGCGAACTCGGCCTTGGAGGACGCCTCCGACCTGGCCAGCCACTACGCAGGCCGCGACTGGCCGGCGGGCGCAGCCCCTCGCATGGTCAGGACGATGGTCCTGAAGGCGTGCAAGCGGTACATGGACAACCCCTCCGGCTACACGCAGTCCCGAGCAGGCGACGAGACCCTGGGCTGGAACGACACCCAGGGCGAGAACGCGGGCACTGTCCACTTCACCAACGAGGAGCAGAAGCTTCTTGCGGGCATCGGCGGGCGCAAGCCCGGCCTGGTCTCCGTGCAGGTCTCGGCCTGGAACTCGGTACGCCGGCCCGTGACGGCCGGCCTGGTCCCCGTTGATCCGCCCGGCGCGGACTTCCCGTTCTTCGCGGACGAGGTGGAGCCCTGGTGACCTCGATGCAGCGCAGGCGCGGCCAGATCGCGCTGGTCTGGAAGTCGAAGACCATCATCGACAACCGCGGCAATGCGGTCGTGGTCGCGGACGCGGACGGCCCTCACGCAGTGCGCGCCGCATTCATTCCGCAGCGCTCGGCGAAGGCTGAGGTGCCCGGCCAGCAGGTCATCAACATCACCCGCATGATCGTGGAAGCCCACCTCGACGGCGTCGAGCTCTGGTCCCGCGTCGAGGCGATGGGCAAGACCTGGGACATCGTGACGCCGCCGGCCTACCACCACGGCACCCGACAGACACGGCACTGGTCCATCGACATCCGCCAGAGGCCCTGATGGCGCGCATCTACCAGAAGGTGGGCAGCAAGAACATCGAGGAGTTCATCGCCCTCAACGATGGAGTCGTCCACGAGCTGGACAACCGGACCTTTGAGATCGCGGTCCGAGCCGAGACGTACCTCCAGGAGCACCAGGACTACGAGAAGGAGATCGAGGAGGAGACCGGCGTACGCGCTGATGGTCACTCCTTCATCGACATCGAGCGCGGAAAGATCGACCGCTACGTCGTCCTCAACGACGAGCGCGGCCAGAACGCGGCTTTGAGCATCGAGTACGGCCGCGACGCCTACGAGGTCGAGCGCACTGACAAGGACGGCAACACACGCACGATCCAGGTCGGCGCCATGCCCGGACTCTACGTCCTCGCCCGCGCGAGCAACCTGCCCAAGAAGCGGAAGGGGCGGGTGAATCCCTGATGGCCGGACTCCCCGCCCACATCAAGGCGATGGCCGAGCTCTCGCCCGTCGAGGATCTACTCCTGCCCATCTTGCGCGAGGGGCTCCCCGGCATCCCGGTGAGCTCGCTCATCTCGGCCAACCAGACGTTCCCTCTCGTACTCGTCCGCCGCGGCGCCTCCTTTGGGGAGCACGCGGGCGACACCCGCTTCACGGACTCGGCGCAGGTCTCCATCCAGACGTTCTGTGCCGACCCGAACGGCGACGAAGACGCGGCGATCCTCGCCGAGGCTGCCCGCGTCGTACTCCGCGACGCCTGGCTCAGCCAGAAGGTCATCCCGGGACGCGGCCACCTCACGCGAGTGGAGCTCTCCTCGGCTCCTCGCCGCGTCACGGACTGGGCGACAGCCGCAGGGCCCGTTCAGTACGCCGACCTCCCCACGGGCGTGTGGCGCTACGAGTCGATCTACCAAATCGACATCCGCAAGCCGCGCATCCGCCCCTACCCCGTCTGATCTCTCAGCAAGGAGACGCCTTCGTGCCCATCAACGACAATGCCACTCTGGTCATCGGTAGTGGTAACTACTTCACCGCGCCGGCCGGAACCGGCATCCCCGAGAACCTCCTGGTCCCGACCACCCCCTGGGCGAGTGTGGGTCACACCAGCCTGGAGGACATCTTCGGCATCACGTCCGAGGGTGGCGAGGCCACGGTCATCGGGACACTCCAGAACAAGAGCCTGCGCACCAAGTACAGCGCCCGCGTGGAGCAGATGACCTTTACCCTCCAGCAGTTCGACACGGCGGGCCTGAAGCTCTACTACGGCTCGAACGCGCCGATCCTTTCGGACGGCAGCGTCGGCGTTCCGACCGAGCCCGAGCCGACCATTTCGGCTTTCCTCGCGGTCTTCGTGGACGGCGAGAACCACTTCGCGTTCTACGCTCCCAAGGCTGAGATCTACCGGGCCGACGACCTCGCGCTCGCGGACACCGAGTCCCTCGCCGGCCTGCCCCTCGGCGTCAAGCCTCTCGCCTACGGCTCCAACGCCTGGACCTACGCGGTGACCCCGCTGGGCGGCGGTGTCGTGGCTACGGGCGCTGTCGCCGGCACGCCCGGCTCCTTCACTCCGAGCGGCGCCACGGCCCCGGCCAATCTCGCCGCGCTCTCCGCCGTGATCGCCTCGCCGACCTCGGCCTGGACCACGGGCCAGCGCGTCGTCCTCGGCGACGCCTCGACCGCCCACTGGGACGGCGACTCGTGGGAGACCGGCTCGGCGGCCTGATCCTGAACTCCCCTGGTGTGCAAGTGATGCGGACCTCTTGCACGCCAGGGGGCTCCTTCCGGAGCTCTTCCTGAATGTCCGCGCCCCCTTCCCCAACAAGCACAGGAGGTCCGCACCCCCATGGCCAGTTACACCCTCGACGACATCCGCGCCGCAGCCGAAGCGAAGTACGGCGCGACTGAGATCAACTTCGGCGACGACGTCTGCCGGCTGCTCAACCCGCTCCGCCTCCCGAAGGAGAAGCGCGCTGAGCTCCTGGCGATCCAGGACCAGCTCGACGGCGAGGATGCCGACCAGGAGGAGGTGCTGGTTCAGGCGATCCGGCTCGTCGCAGAGTCGCAGGCCGCCGCGAACAAGCTCCTGAAGGTCGTGGGGTCCGACCTTGCCATCCTCGCCCAGATCTTCGAGACGTACGGGCAGGGCACCCAGGCGGGGGAAGCCTGAGCCTCGCCCGGCTCGTAGACGACTACGGCGAGGGCCTGTACCCCGACCTGCTTCTCCACTACGGCGTCGACCTCACCGAGGTCATCGCGGGTCGGGGTCCGGCCCCCTCTCTGGTCCTCTCACTGGTGCAGAGGCTTCCGGACACAGCACTGACCATCGCCCTCGCGTCGGGCGGCAGGGAGCACTTCGGTTGGGGCGTCGACCGCCACCTGGCCGCAGACCTGTATGACGCGCTCAACCAAAACACGCGGGCAAGTGGCCAGTGGGGCAAGAAGGGCGCCCCGAAGATCCCCGAGTACCCGCGCCCCAAATCGAAGCCGAAGTGCACGGGCCCGAAGAAGGCCAAGTCCGTCGCCGACATCTACAAGGTCTTCTCACGGAGGTAGTCCATGCCCGCAGGGCAAGTGATCGGGCGTGTGTCGGTCAAGGTTCTCCCGGACACATCCGACTTCCGCCGCCAGGCACAGAAGGATCTCGACAGGATCGAGAAGACGCTCAAGCTCACCGTCGCCACCAAGGTTGACATGAGCGGCGCGTCACGTGAGTACCTGGAGCAGTTGCGCATCATCAACCAGCGCAACCGCAACATGGACTCCAGGAAGATCCGCTTCCACGCGACGATCTCCAAGGACGGGATGACCCAGGCGGTCTCCAAGGCTGTCCGGGACCTGCAAGACAAGGCGAAGCAGAGCAAGATCAAGTTCAAGGTTGACGACGTCGAGGTCACTGGCGACATCAAGCTGAAGCTCGATCAGCAGGCGGCCGACGACGCCAAGGACGCGATCGAGCGCTGGAAGCGGGACGTCAGCCCCGTCGAGGTGCCGGTCAAGCTCGACTTCGGGACCGCCGCAGCCGCCGCGGTCTCCGCGCACATCGCGGTCCTGACCCGGCCTCGCACCGTGCAGATCCTCCCCAAGCTGAACAACACGGCGGTCGCCGCGGTGGCGACGTCCCTGGCGGCCCTCTCCGGAGCGCGCGTTCTGAACAGCATGTTCGAGCGGCTGGGTCGCACGCTGAAGAACCTGGACAAGACCGTGCCGATCATCGGCATGCTGGCCACGGCCATCGCCGGCCTCGCAGGCTGGGGACTGACCGCGGCGAGCAACCTGTTCGCCCTGTCGTCGTCCCTCGCTCAGATCGGGCCACTCGCCCTCCTCCTCCCCGGCCTGCTCGGCGGAATGGCGGTCGGACTCGGCGTCACCATCGCCGCGTTCAAGGATTTCAACAAGATCCTCCCCGAGGTCAAGGGCAAGCTCTCCGAGCTCCAGAACGCCATCTCAGAGAACTTCTGGGCGAAGGCGAAGGAGCCGATCCGCGAGCTGGTCGACGGGCTTCTGCCCAAGCTCAGCACCGGCTTCAGCAACGCGGCCACCGAGATCGGCGGCTTCTTTGGTGCGTTCGCCAGCGATCTCCAGGGCGCGCTGGACCCCGCGCTCGACCAGATGTTCACGGACCTCTCCGCTTCCATCAAGGTCGCCACTGGAGGCACCCACGCCTTCGCGGGCATCATCACGACCCTTGGCCAGGTCGGCACTTCCTACCTTCCCGAGCTGGCCAGCTGGTTCGTCTCCATCAGCGAGCGGTTCGACACCTTCCTCAAGGCGGCGCAGGCAGACGGCCAGCTGGACGGCTGGATCAAGACCGGCATCCAGAACCTGAAGGATCTGGGCGGCGTCCTGTCGAACCTCGGCGGCATCTTCGCGGGCATCTCCCGCGCGGCCACGGAAGCCGGCGGCTCCACCCTCGGAATGCTGAACGACACCCTCGCAGGTGTCCACAAGGTCGTCGACAGCCCCGGCTTCCAGACCGGCCTGTCGGCCGTCTTCGAGGCAGCCCACACCGCGATGTCCAACATTGCGGACGTCTCCGGGCCCGCGGTGAAGAACCTGTTCATCACCCTCGGACAGCTCCTGACGTCGATCTTGCCGCAGGTCGGCACAATCATCGGCACCGTCATCGGCTCCATCTCTGCCGCGCTCGCGCAACCCGCGGTCGTGCAGGGCGTTCAGTCGATGTTCAACGGCATCCAGGTGGCAGTCCAGGCCCTCGCCCCCGCGATGGCTCCGCTCAGCCTGGCTCTCGGCGCCCTGATGAACGTCATCTCGACGTTCATGATGATGCTCGGCCCGCTCGTCTCGGCCGCGCTCATACCGCTCGGGCAGGCGTTCACTCAGCTCGCTCCGATGATCAGCCCGATCATTACGCTGCTTGGCGGCACTCTGCTCGGCATCTTTCAGCAGCTCACGCCAATCATCGCGAGTCTGGTTCCGGTCGTCGGCACTGCGCTCGGTGCCGCATTCCAGCTCCTGGGCACAATCCTCCCGGTTGTCGCCCAACTGTTCATGCAGATCATGCAGGCGGTCGCCCCGCTGATCGCCCAGCTCGTCACTGCGCTGGTCCCGATCATGGCGGTCATCGCCCAGGTCGTGGCTCAGGTCATCTCGGCGGTCATGCCGCTCGTCGCGATCCTGCTGAACATCATCACGGCGATCATCACGCCGCTGATCCCGATGATCCAGACGATCGTCGAGCAGTGCCTGCCTCCGCTCGCCGACGCTTTCACCCGCGTCGCCGAGGCTGTGCAGCCTCTGCTTGCTGCGCTCCTTGCGGTCATCAACTTCCTCATGCCGGTCTTGGTCCCGATCTTGCAGTTCATCATCGAGATTCTGGTTGGCGCACTGACCGCCGCAATCAACGGCGTGGCCCTGGTGCTCGAAGGTCTCGTGATGGTCTTCACCGGCGTGTGGGACTACATCGTCGGGTATTTCACGATGGTCTGGGGCATTTTCGAGGGCCTGTTCACGGGCAACTGGGACACCTTCAAGGAGGGCTTCAGTCGGCTCTGGTCCGGCATCGTGGACATGCTCCACGGCATCTGGAACATCATCCTCGGCGCGCTCGAAATCTTCTTCAGCGTCGGCATCCTCGGCATCGCGGGCAAGGGCTTGAAGGCGATCGGCCAGTTGTTCAAGTCGGGCTGGACGGCCGTCAAGGAGATCGGCGAGTCGCTCTGGGCGTCAATCGTCTCTCGGTTCGGATCATTCCTGACGACTCTGCGAGACGCCCCCGGCGCCGCGCTGAGCGCGATCCTGCGGTTCTTCCGTGGGGCGTGGGACGACATCAAGTCGGCCGTATCGCAGGCCGGTGAAGCGATCGTCAACTCCGTCAGGACTCACCTCGGCAGTGTGGGCACCTTCTTCAGCGAACTGCCCGGCAAGATCCTCGGCTTCCTCTCCGGCTTCGGGTCTCTCCTGACCGACGCCGGCAAGCGCCTGATCCAGGGCCTGATCGACGGCATCTCCGGGATGATCGGCAAGGTCAAGGACAAGCTGAAGAACCTGACCGACATGCTGCCCGACTGGAAGGGCCCGGCGCACCGAGACAGCATCCTGCTGCGGGACGCGGGCAGGCTCGTCATCGACGGCTTCATCAACGGCCTGGAGTCCAGGTACGACGCGGTCCGCAAGTCCCTCCAGGGACTCACCGACGACGTCGGCTCGACGGTCATCAGCGCTCCCGCGATCAGCCAGTTCAACGCCGCCGGAGTCAACGGCGCCCTCGCCGGCATGGACGCTTCCTCGATCGGGGGTGGCGCACGAGTTCTCAACTACTACGCAGCCCCCGGCTCTTCGCTCGGCTCCGAGGAAGACCTGTTCACGGCTGCCACCCGAGCACGAATGGTGGGTTGGTAACAGATGGCGAAACTCCTACTGGAGAACGGCCGGGACACTCTGAATCTCAACGAGGTGGCAGAGGTCGGAACGGGGATGCAGGCAACAACTGGCGTGTCCGGTCTGGGCCTGCCCCCCGTCTCGGTCCGTTGGCTCGAAGGGGCCGGCGATGGCGCGGTGTACCGCGGCAGGCGCGTCCTGGCGCGCGACATCGACATCCCGCTCGACATCGTTGGGCGGGACCGCAACCACCTGAAGCAGCTCACGGTCCGGCTGGCGAAGATGCTCGCCGGACCGTGCAGGCTACGCATCCTCGAAGACGACGACACCGACTGGCACACAGACGTCGTCCGTGTCGGCGGCGGGCAGTACATCTACGGTGCCGACACCATCGGCAACAAGGATCTCCAGACGGTGATCACGCTCCGGGCGGGCGATCCGTACTGGACGAGCTCACGAGCCTCACAGGCGACGGTCGGTGCCGTCGTTGGCGGAAGCGCGTTCGTGTCCTCCTTCCTGTCCATGCCCGTCGCCTCCTCGCAGGCGATCGGCTCCATGACCCTGGAGAACACGGGCGACGCAGTCGCCTACCCCGTGTGGACCATCGTCGGCCCGGGTGACAGCTTCCTCGCCGTCTCCCCGGCCGGCGAGCGGCTGAAGTGGGACGGCGAGCTCCTCGCCGGACAGCAGCTCACCATCGACACCCGCAAGGGAACGGTGGTCGACCAGTCCGGCGCCAACCGCTACGCGGAGCTCGACACAGCCCCCCGCTTCTGGTCCATCGAGCCTGGCGTCTCAACCGCCGAGGCCAGTCTCCTGAACGTCACAGCGGCCTCGAAGATCGTATGCACCTGGCGACCTCGGAAGTGGATGGTGGTCTGACAGATGAAGATGACAGACCTCACCGTCGAGGTCCGCAACAAGCAGCTCGAACGCCTGGGTGTCATACGCCCGGAGGAGCTGGTGCTGGAGCTGGAGGATGCGTTCAACAACGTCGGAACCTGGAAGGTGACACTCGCCGCCGAGCATCCGCTCGCCGACGAACTGCGCCTTCCAGGCTCCGGCCTGATCATCACCGGCACCACGGACGTGCTCATGTCCGGCCCCACCACAGCAAACGAGTACGCAGCCACCCCCGAGGACCCGGGCGGCTCCATCGTCTTCAGCGGGATCAGCGACACCTCGATCCTGCTCGACTACCTGGCCTACCCCCAACCGTCCAACGTTGACCCGACAAGTCAGACGGAGTCACACGACGTCCGCACCGGCAAGGCCGAGAGCGTCATGCATGCCTACGTCAAGGCGAACGCGGGCGCGGACGCGCCGGTCTCACGGCGTAAACCGCGTCTGACGACGGGGGCCGATCTGAGCCGCGGTCCAACAGTCACCAAGAGCGCCCGTTTCCCCGTGTTGGGCACCCTGATCTCGGAGCTCGCCCTCCTGGCGGACCTCGGTTTCCGGATCGTCCAACGCGATGGCGACCTGGTCTTCGAGACCTACGCCGTCACCGACCGCACGGCCTACATCCGGCTGGACGTACAGAACAACTCGCTCTCCGGCTCGCGCGTCTCGATCGGCGCCCCCGGCGCCACTCGCGTGATCGTGGCCGGCCAGGGCGAGATGGTGAAGCGGAACTTCCGCGAGGTCACCACCGTCGAGTCGCTCGCCGTCGAGTCCGAGTGGGGCCGACGCATCGAGGTCTTCCAGGACCAGCGCAACACCAACGACGACAAGGAGCTCGACCAGTCCGGCCTGGAGCTCCTCGCCGAGCAGGGTTTCACCGCAATCGGCGTGCAGGCCGTCCCCGCCGAGGACAGCTCGATGGAGTTCGGCAAGGACTGGGGCATGGGCGACCGCGTCAGCGTCGTCGTGGACGACCACGAACTGACGTCAACAGTCACCGGCATGGTCTTGAAGGCGGACAGCGAAGGCTTCCGGCTCGGCGCCCTGCTCGGCACGACCACCGGCTTCAGTGCCGACGCGAAGACGAATCAGCGAGTGCAGAACACGGAGAAGCGCATCAGCGAGCTGGAACGCAACGGCAGCGCCGGCGGCGACGAAATCATGCAGATCATGAAGGTGTGGTGACGTGGCAAGTACAAGAGCGAAGGCGTTCAGCCGAGGCGTAGCCCCAACTGCCCAGACCACGGTCTACACCGTCCCCGCCGAGGGGCAGGCCATCGTCACGAACATCGTGTGCACGAACACCACGAGCGCGGCGATCGGCATCACCGTGAAGCTCGACTCCTTCTCAATCCTCAGCAGCGTGGGCGTCGCACCGCACGGTGTGGTCGCCCTCGACATCACCCAGCCCATCGAGGCCGGGGACACGATCCAGGTACAGGCAAGTGCGGACAACCTCGTCGTGCACATCAGCGGAGTGGAGGTGAGCTGACCTTGAGCATTTCGATCATCCCGCTCCCGGCAGAGTCCGGCACGGTAGGCGCCCCCGGCCCCTCGGGCATGGACGGCGTGGACGGCCTCGACGGCAGCAAGATCTACACAGGCTCAACCACGCCCTCGTCGGGTACCGGCGTGGACGGCGACTTCTACATGCAGGTCACGCAACGCACGGACCTCGGCGTGCAGTCGACCTCGCTGTACGTCTGGAAGAAGACCGGCTCAACATGGGCCATCCAGGGCGACGTCATTCGAGGTGCCCGATTCCTCCAGACTCCGGTCGGTATTCCCAGCTCGACCGGCGTCGCAGGAGACATGGTGCTCCGCACCGACACCGGCAACATCTACCAGCACAACGGCACCGCCTGGGTGAACGTCGGCAACCTGAAGGGACCGACCGGAGCCACCGGGGCTACCGGCCCTGTCGGTCCCCGCGGTGACGCAGGAGCGACTGTGCACACCGGGTCGAGCACGCCCTCGACAGAGCTCGGCGTGGACGGCGACCTCTACATGCAGACCACCGAGACGACGTATCTCGGAGTCACCAGCACGACAGTCAACCACTGGCTGAAGAGCGCGGGCGCGTGGGCCAAGATCGGCAATGACGTGCGCGGCGCGGCCTGGTACGTCAGCGCTACCTCAATCTCCAGCGCAACCACCAAGCCCGGTGACCTGGCCCTGCGGACGGACTCGGGCAACCTGTTCCAGCGAGGCGAGTCCAACTGGGGCGACCCCATTGGCAACCTGAAGGGTCCCGCCGGCCCGGCAGGCCCTACGGGGCCTCGCGGCCCCGCCGGTCCCGCTGGCGCCGAGACGCCGGTCGTCACTGTCGCCGACATGTTGGCCGAGAGCAGCTTTTACATCGCGCACCGCGGCTCCGGCTGCGAATACCCCGAGCACACGATGGCGGCGTACGAGTCCATCGTTGCGGCCGGCGCGAAGTACATCGAGGTCAGCGTCAACATCACCGACGACGGCACCCTCGTCTGCATCCACGACACCACGCTTGATCGCACCACCAATGCCACAGGTCCGGTCTCCAGCCGCCCCTACTCCGACCTTCGCGCCAACGTCCGCACGGACCTGCCGGAGCTCCTGGGCCCGAACACCACGGGCGAACGGCTGCCGACCCTGCGAGAAGTGCTGGACCGCTTCATCGGCAAGGTCGTGATCTTCCTGGAGGCCAAGTCCAACCAGGCCGTCGACCCGATGCGTAACATGCTCGTCAACTGCTACCCCAACTTTGAGCAGTCGGTGATCTTCAAGGCGTACTACACGTCAGGAGTGTTCGCCTGGGCCAAGTCGGTCGGGATGACCACCTGGGGGTATGTAGACGCGGGCACCACGGACGCGCAGGCCGATACCTACGGTGCGAACATCGACATGTGGGGCCTGCCGTACGACATGACCGACGTCCGCATGGCTGCCTTCGTCGCGCGCGGCAAGCCCTGCATCTCCTGGGAGGTGCACCGCAGGTCCGAGGCGGCCCGCCTGAGCGCGCTCGGCGTCAAGGGCAAGATGTCTGCCCAGTGGCTCTACCTCACCCGGAACACCCCGTTCGGCACCAGTGACAACTTCGCCTCGAAGGTGAAGTCGCCGGGCATGATCGGGCTCGCCGGCTACGACACCAACTACACGCCCCGCTGGGCCGCTGACGGTTCGATCTACTTCGAGAACCCGACGAACCGCACCCTGCTCATGGGTCGGATCTCGAACCCGACTCCCCCGGCGAGCTACAAGATTCAGTTCGACATGAAGTGGGACGTGCTCCCGACTGCGCTGATCCACTCCGGGATCGCCTTCGGCAAGGTCGCTGACGACGAGTACCGCTTCTCGTTCGCCAACCCGAGCGGTGGCTACCACATCGTCATGCGAGCGAGCGGCAACCTCCAGCTCTACTCACACACGCAGGGCCTTACAAGCGGCACCATGCTTGCCCAGTCCCACCCGGGCACCGTTCCACCTGAGCTCGTCCCCGTGGCGGGTCAGTGGATGAGCTTCGAGGTCGAGGTCACCGCGACCCAGGTCATCGTTCGTCGAACCGATGTGGCGTCGACCCCGGTGACCATCACCTCGAACAACACGACGCACAGAGGTGGATACATCCACCTCTCCACCGGCTCGGTCGTCACTGCCTCGCAGTCCCCGCGCTGGCGCAACGTCAAGGTCATCTGACCCCGCACACGTCGAACCCCCTGACGCCTCGCGCTCAGGGGGTTCCTCCACTTCAGGAAGGAACCCCTCAGTGGCTCAGAGCTCCTACCCCTTCGATGGGCAGACCACCAGCGAGACCCAGTACAGCCAGTTCTTCCGGGAGCTTCAGGACAACGGCGTCTGCGCCGACCCCTTGCAGTCGGACCTGAAGGTCACTGGCGACGGCTCGGGCATGAACGTCAAGGTCCAAGCCGGCAAGGCGATCGTTCGCGGACACGCCTACGCTTCGACTGCGGTCGAGACCCTGACCATCGCGGCTGCTGACGCGAGCCCGCGAACCGACCGTGTCATCCTGCGCCTCGACCCGGCCGCAAACTCGATCGTGCTCGCAGTCATCAAGGGCACACCGGGCGGCGGAATCCCGACCCTGGCCCAGTCCGACACCGGCACTTACGAGATGGCTCTGGCGAACGTCTCCGTGGGCGCCAGCGCTACCACGATCCTGGCTGGCGATGTCACTCAGCAGCGCCGCTTCATCGGCAGCCGCATCGGCGTGTGGAGCACCAGCCTCCGACCGACGACCCCGCGACAGGGTCGACTCGGCTTCAACGTCGATGCGAATCTGTGGGAGTTCTGGGATGGCAGCACCTGGAAGGATCTCGCGCCGACCGTCACGTGGTCGACCATCACCGGCAAGCCGACGACCTTTCCGCCGAGCACGCACACCCACCAGGCCCCGACGTGGGGCGACGTGACGGGCAAGCCGACCACGTTCAACCCGGCGCCGCACTTCACGTCGTGGGACGAGATCGTCAACCAGCCCGCGACCTTCCCGCCCTCGACGCACTACCACGACTGGAACAGCATTCAGGGCAAGCCGTGGACCTTCCCCCCTGATGGCCACACTCACGGCTACCTCGAAGCAGGAGACACGATCTCCTGGGCCAACGGCTCAAAGCAGCCCCACGCCCGAGGCGTCTCGGGCTCTGGCACCTACTACGCGGTGTGGGTCCGCGGGGACGGCGGTTTCTGCCGCAACACGAGCTCGATCAAGTTCAAGGAGAACGTCCGGGACTTCGAGATCGAGCCCGAGGGCGTGCTCGCGCTCAAGCCGAAGATCTACGACCGCAAGGCCGAGACCAACGAGGCCGGCGACGTCGAACAGGGCAACAAGGACGAAGTCGGTCTCATCGCCGAGGAGGTCGCCGAACATCTCCCCTGGATCGTGAACTACCTCGACGGCGAGATCGACGGCCTGCGCTACGACCTGCTCGGCGTCGCGCTCCTGCCGGTCGTCCAGCGCCAGGAGGAGCGGATCAGGTCCCTGGAGGAGCGCCTGGCCGCGTTGGAGGCCAAGTCCTGATGACCAACCTCGCCCTCGAACCCAGTGTGCAAGTGGCGCTCGTGACGGCCGGAAGTGCCATCGCAGTCGCCTTCGTTGGTGTGGCCGCCGAGTTCATGCGTCGCCAGGCCCACGCCCTTGGCGAAGTGCGCGAGCACGTGCAGGAAGCACGCGACCAGGTGGCCAACACGCATTCGACGAACCTGCGCGACGACCTGGACGCGGTGGCCCATCGCATTGATCGGGTCCTCGCGCTCCAGGTGCGGCACAGCGAGGACATCGCCGCCCTCCGTACGGACATCGCCCACGAACGCCGCGAGCGCCTCGCCGTGGCCGAACGTCTCGACGACCACGTAGCGGCCACCACCGTCTGACCCACCCACCCCTGAAGGCCCTGTCTCCACGCGAGGCGGGGCCTTCGGCGTTCCCCCTGGAGGTACATCCCTTGTCCGTCTCGATCGTCTCCCGCTCCGAATGGGGCGCCAAGCCCTGGAACGGCACCCCCAGCTACGTCAGCCTCAGCCAGCGCACCGAGTTCTTCGTCCACTACGACGGCGGCGACCACGTCAATCGAACCGGCAACTCGGTCCCGCAGGCGATCGAGCGCGGGCACCTCGGCCAGGGTTGGGCCGGCATTGGTTACAACTTCGTCGTCGACCAGGACGGCGTCGCCTTCGAAGGCCGCGGGTGGACGCTTCAGGGTGCCCACTGCCCCGGCCACAACGTGAGCGGCCTCGGCGTACAGATCGCGATCGGCGGCGACCAGCAGCCTTCGGCGAAGGCCCTCGCAACTGCTCGCGCGCTCTACGACGAGGCGTGCCGAAAGACCGGCCGCACCCTGGCGATGAAGGGGCACAAGGATGGCTTCGCGACGGCCTGCCCCGGCGGCCCGCTGTACGCGTGGGTCAAGGCGGGCATGCCGGCTGACGGGTACGAGTCCGGCCCCAAGCCGGAAGAGCCCGCGGCCTGGGACGGCGCCTTCCCCGGCGCGAGCGCGTTCGTTCTGAGCAAGAGCCACCCGGCCGTGACCCTGCTCGGCCAGCGGCTGGTCGCCCACGGCTACGGCTCGCACTACAGGGAGGGCCCCGGCCCGACCTTTGGCGAGGCCGACCGATCGGCCACCGAGGCGTTCCAGAGGGCGCAGGGCTGGACTGGATCGGACGCTGACGGCTACCCCGGCGCCGAGACCTGGAAGCGGCTCCTGGTTCCCCCGAAGCAGGCGCCCGCCCCGGCGCCTTCGAGCATCGTCGCGCTGAACCCCGCGGTGAAGCCGGGCGTCCGGCACGCGCAGGTCCAGGAGCTCCAGCAGCTCCTGATCAAGGCGGGCTACGGCCCGATCCCCGGCGCGTACAGCACCTACTACGGCCGGGAGACCCAGAAGGCGGTCGCCAGGTTCCACAACAAGAACCCCCAGTACCGCGCGGCCGGCACGTCGTACGACCCGGCGATCGGCAGGCGCGGCTTCGTCGAACTCCAGAAGGAGGCAGGACGCAGGTGAGCAGGCACGCGAAGGTGAGCTCGAAGGGGCTGGGCGTCATTGCTCGGGCCCTACCCACGAAGTACGAGAGCAAGACTGGACTGGTCGCATCCGTCCTGGGCGTGGCCCTGTCGGTGGCCGCGGTCGTCGCGACCGACTACCCCGAGGTGGCTGTCGCCCTCCAGGCGCTGACTGCCTTCGGGTTCGTCGAGCAGTCCAGCTCGGAAGAGTGAAAGAAGCCCCCGCGGCACGTGGCCAGCGGGGGCTTCTCTGTCGCCTCAGCCCCTCTTTGACGCCTCGATCTCCGCAAGGGACGTGATCTTCGGTCGCCGCCGCGCGGGCGTCGCCTTCTTGGCGGTGGCCGTCTTCCTGGCGGTCCCGCGCTTCGGCACCACAGGTGGCGGTTCGGCCTCCGTCCCGGGTTCCGCCCTCTGCTGCCCGTCCGCCTCTTGCAGCCATTCCTCGAACGGCACGGCATGCTCTTCGCACAGATCCTTCGAGATGCTGCGCCCGTCGCTCGATGTGATGGTGTAAGTCCTGGCAGGGAACTTCTGATCGATGTCGCAAGCTGTCACTTGGAGCTTCATGGGGCCCTCCCGGTGTGCATCTTTGACTCCACACTACCCGGGCCGGAGTTGACGCTACGCGGGTAGGTGTGGAAGTGTTACACGGTCAAGGTTACACAGTGGACGGAGGCTCATGGGTAAGCGCAAGATCCAAGACGAGTCGGAGGTGATCCGATGGTTCGAGGAGGGGCGCACGTATGCGTGGATGATCGACGAGTACAAGCGCAAGTACGGCATCGAAACGGTCCCGTCGATGTGGGGAAACTTTCGCCGCCGGCGAGGTTTGGATCGGCGGATCGTGCGGGACGACGATCTCATCCCCTGGTTCGTGAAGGAGGAGCATCGCTGGGCTTACCCCCTCGCGATGCTGCGCGCGGAAGCTCGACGCCGCGCCGGCAAGGAGCTGACCGAGGCGGACACGTCCCGGTTGACGTCTTGGCTGGAGATGCTGGCGGAGAACGAAGCGGTGGTCCACTACGACGAGGAGACCGAAGAAGGCTTCTTCTACGTACCCCGCCACGAGGAGGACGATGACATCATCCACCGCCCCAAGAAGAAGACCACGCCACGACCCAACGCCGACAAGGGCTGAATTCGGGCAAAAAGGTGCCGAAGCCCCCCGTATCCGAATTACGGGGGGCTTCGGCGACTTCAGGGTAAAAGAGAGGTAAGGGTAATTTCAAATTTGTAGGGTTTGAGGTGCAACCTTCACCGTCAGTGCCGGGTTGTACGTTGCGAGTCACTGTCAGAGCCGAGGCGTATGTTCCGCCTGTGGAGATCCGGTGACGATACGGGGTTGACAGGCTACTTTCAGCCGAGCAGGATGGATCTCGGCCAGTTACACTTACACACTTGGAGGGGAAGCGTGACCAACGATCTCGGGGAGGGGCCCACCTCTACTCCTGGCGGGTGGTATGGGGAGTACACATCCCCGCACGGCAACGTAAAGCTCGTTGTCGATCAGGAGGCGTACGACTTCCACATCATCGCCAGGCCAGCCCACAAGGCCGGAGAGGTCAGGCGCGTGCTTGCGGAAGCGGCCAAATACGGACTCGAACTGATGTGCGAAGATGAAGTCGAACCCGAGATTCTGGAGGACAACAGCATCAAGATCTACCTCTGCCCCACCCCGGTGCGCGCGACTCTGCGGCTGGTGGCCGCATGACCCTGAAGCTGCTGGAGATCCCGCAGGCGAAGCCCCTGCACCCGAACATGTCCGTCCCGCGTGATGGCTGGGGCCGTCCTCTCATCGTTCCGGAGGGCGGCGGTAAGCCGGCAGGCCACACTCGCACCACCACGTTCATCGACTGCATCGAGGACAAGTCGAACTTGATCGACTGGATGGGCCGCATGGTCCTGATCGGTGCCACCAAGCGCGCTGACCTGCTCGACAAGGCCCGGGAGCTGAACCCCGAGGACTCGGCCGACAAGAAGAAGCTGAACGCGCTCACAGAGCAGGCCAAGGACGCGGCCGGCGCGAACGAGAAGTCACGCAAGGGCACGCACCTTCACGACCTGTCGGAATACGTGGACCGCGGCGACCCGCTGCCCAGGACCATCTCGGGCCAGGATCTCGACGACATGGCCGCGTACATGATGACCACCGCCGTACTGAAGGTCGTCGCGATCGAGCAGTTCGTCGTCGTCCCCGAGCTGGGTGTCGGCGGCACGTTCGACCGGCTGACGTCCTACAGCGGACCCGGGCCGGACGGTAGGCCGATTTCGGGCAACTTCATCACGGACACCAAGACCGGTAGCATCGACAACGGCAGGCTCAAGATGGCCTCACAACTCGCGGTGTACTCGCGCGGCAAGCTGTACGACCACACCCGTTTCCCCGTGAACGCGGACGACAAGGCCGCGATCAAGGAGTGGAAGAAGCAGGAGTTCACCGCCGAGCAGGCCGCCCAGGCTTACTCGCCGCTGCCTCCCGTGAATCAGGACTGGGGCATCATCGTCCACCTGCCGCAGGGCGAGGGGACGTGCGACCTGTACTGGGCCGACCTCAACATCGGTTGGGCCCTGGCGCAGCTCGCGCTCACGATCCGCAAGGCACGCTCGACCAAGGGCGCACTGAAGCCCTTCGTGCACCAGTTCGCGGAGGGGGTTGATTTCAAACCCCAAAGTGTGTAAGTTGAACAACGCCAACGAGGAACACTTCGAAGGGGCAAGCGACAGTTGCACATCTTCCGCTGAGGCGGTACGGTGGACAGCGACGGCGAGAGAGAGGAGCACACAACTTCGTGAAGGTCACGATCAAGTACGGCAAGGGGTACGACGACTCCTGGGTGGTGTTCGAAGGGGCGACGCAGGAGATCAGGGCCGACGTCCTCGACTACTTCGGGATGGACCCCGAGTCGCAGCGCGGGCTGAGCCTGAGCTCGATCGTCGTGAACGCGACCAACCTCGCCCACGGCAAGGGTCTGATCGCCACGCGGCTCGGAGCGACGGTCGTCGAGGAGACGAACACCGCGCCGGCCACCCCCACCAACGACCCATGGGCGGTTGCGGCCAGCACCCAGCCCGCCTCTCGGGCCAGCAGTGCAAGTGTCGCAGACTCGAAGGCGGAAGACCCCAACGCGTACATCCTCGGGGAGATCGAGAAGAAGACCACGGTCCAGGAGCTGAAGAAGCTCTGGGCCGAGAACCAGTCCTTCTTCGCTGACCCGGCCGTCATGGCGGCCTGGAAGGCGAAGGGCAAGGCCCTTCAGGCCGCGTAGCACCAACCCCAGCACCAAGTTCCGAATCACTCAGTGACTGCCCGAGCGGGCAACGAACAAAGGAGATCAACACAGTGGCTCTCGTTCTCAAGGAAATCCCGGTCCAGGGTGGCGGCTGGTTCAAGCCCGCGGACAACGTCAACGCGGTTGCCGTCCTCATCGAAGTCCACCAGTACGAGCGTCAGCGCCCCACCCCGAACGGGCCGAAGGACTCCGTTCTCGCGGACGTGACCGTCTTCCAGGACGCGGGCGCCCTCCAGGCCGGCACTCCCCAGGTCACCAAGGGACAGAGGATTGAGCAGACCATCCTCGCCCGCGACCTGGAGACCATCGTCGGCGGCGCGACCATCGTGACCCTGGCGCAGGTTCCCCCGAAGAAGCCGGGCGCGCACCCGGCGTGGGTGTGGCGGCCGGTCACGGACGCATCCGTTCGCAACGCGGTGATCGCGTACGCCGACAACCGCGAGAAGGCTGCGGAGGCCGCTCTCGCGGACGCTCCCGACTTCGACTGACCTGACTGTGTAAGTGTCGCGACGACTGAAAGGAGGTCGATGAGCGGGCGACAGCCCGCAGGAAGGAGGTACCCGTGCGACGCGAACGACCCGACTGGGACACATGGGCCCTGTCGCTGGCCGAGGTGGTAGCCACCCGAGCCGACTGCACGCGCGCCCAGGTGGGCGCCGTGATCCTGAACAAGAAGTACCGCGTGATCGGCCAGGGCTACAACGGCGCGCTTCCCGGAGTCGATGGCTGTCTGACCGCCGGCAACTGCCCGCGGGGCCGCAAGTCGTACGCCGAGCTCGCCGCGAACAGCGACTACGCCGACTGCATCGCCACCCACGCGGAGGAGAACGCCATCCGCGACGCCCTGGACAAGGGCATCGACACCAACGAGCTCAAGCAGGCCGCGCTCTACGTCACGCGCGAGCCGTGCCCCGCCTGCAAGACCCTGATCGCCGCCGTAGGTATCGGACGCATCGTCGTCCAGAAAGAGGAGGATGACGAGTGCTCACCCCCGGCCGCTCCCTGGCGCTCCATGCTGAATCGGGCCGTGAACTTCCGAGGGTAGAAGCGTTCGACGATCTCTACGCCATGGGGGTAAGGCCCCGGCACGGCGAGGTCGTAATGATCGCGGGCCGCTCCGGCACGCAGAAGTCAGGCTTCGCCCTCTTCTGGGTCGCGATGATGAACCTGCCGACGCTGTACTTCAGCGCCGACATGAGCGCCTTCACGGCCAGTTCGCGCCTCGCCTCCATGATGACGAAGGACACCTCGGCGATGGTCGAGGCCGGCATGGCGGAGGGCGGCAAGTACCGGCAGGCGTACATCGACGCGCTGGCCGAGTCGCGCATCACCTTCAGTTTCGGCTCCCCCATCACCTGGCGGGCGGTCGACGAGGAGATGGAGGCGTACGTCGAGCTGTGGGACGAGTATCCGCAGGTCATCGTCTTCGACAACCTCATGGATTTCGAAGGCGCGGAGTCGGACTACACCGAGCAGATGGCCGTCATGCAGGGGTGCACCGAGCTGGCCCGCCACACGGGCGCTACGGTCATCATCCTGCACCACGCGAGCGACAAGGCGTGGGAGGCCAAGACGAGCCCCTGGAACCCGCCCTCGCGCGACCAGGTCAAGGGCGGCCTGTCGGAGAAGCCCGAGCTGTCCCTGTCCGTCGCGCTCGACCCGACGTCGATGGCGTACCACGTCGCCTGCATCAAGCAGCGCATGGGACCTTGCGATCCGACGGCACAGCGGTACGCGACCATGATCTGCGAGCCGGAGTACACCCGCTTCCGCAAGGCCGAGGCCCGGCAGATCATCCAGGCGGCGAAGGCGCAGCCCCAGGAGGAGTGGAGCCCGACCAAGGTCGCGCTGTCCCTGGGTTCGTAACGAGGATCAGCCGGGCGCACGCCCGGCCTCACTGGGAGGTGGTGTGCAAGTTGAGCAACAGCATCGCGGCACGGAACAAGCGCAACAAGCGGATTGGCGCGCAGTGGGAGACGGACCTGCGCGAGGGCTTGCGCAGCGAGGGCTTCGACGTCGAGTCCCTGCGCTTGGCCGGCCAGGAGGACGAGGGCGACATGGTCGTCCGCGAGAGCGGCGGTCGGTACCTGGTGATCGAGGCGAAGAACGCCAAGTTCGAGCCGGGAGTCTTCCTCGGCGAGGCGATCGTCGAGCGCGAGAACTTCGCCAAGCACCGCGGCCTGGACCCGGAACTGGTCGAGTCGGTCGTAGTCGTCAAGCGGCGTGGGAAGAACTGGCGCCAGGCGTTCGTGCTCACGACCGTCGAGGACTACCTCGGGCTGGACCCGCGGTGAACGCGACGGCAGACGGCATTGCCGCGTTCTCGGCCTACATCGGGGACCCGGAGTCGGACATCCTCACTGTCTTCGCCATCGAGAGGGCGTACGAGGTCGACACGCTCGACATCGACGAGGGGTGGTTGCCGTGAGGTTCCACCGGATCGACTCGGGCCGAGGTGGGGGCTCCGACAGCAAGCCCACTCTCGACGCGGTGATGCATCACTTCGACGTCGACTTCAACGACCAGCGCAACAGCGGCATGGCGAAGTGCCCGCTCCACGACGACAACACCCCCTCGTTCAGCTTCAAGCTCGACGAGGGCCTGTGGAACTGCCACTCCTGCGGCAACGGAGGGGACAGCTTCACCCTGATCGAGAAGTACCACGAGCTCCAGCTCCACAAGACGCTCGACTTCAAGCAGGTCAAGGCGTACGCCGCGGAGCACAGCCTCGAAGAGGGCGCAGTCGCCAAGGAGACGGGCTACACCAGCCGCTACGGAGGCGGTCGCCGGACCGCAAGCAAGAAGCCCGGACAAAAGCCAGGAGGCGGCTACGTGCCCGCCTGGAAGAGGAAGTAGGAGGAGAACAGCTTGGCCGAGCACGAACCGCTCACGCCGCTCTCGACATCCCAGAAGGAGATGCTGGAGGAGGCGGTGAGCACCTACCAGCAGCACGTAACCCCGGAGGCCGCCAAGTACCTCCTGGATCGCGGCATCGGGCGGGACGAGGCGATGGCCTTCCGGCTGGGCATCGTCGCAGATCCGGCGCCGGGACATGAGAAGTACCGCGGAATGCTCGCGATCCCCTACCTCGGGCGCGACGGTCAGCCGCTCACGGTGCGGTTCCGCTGCCTCCAAGAGCACAACCACCGCGACTACTTCCATGGCAAGTACAACACCATCAAGGACGACATCCCGAGGATGTTCAACGTCGGGGCCGTCCACAGGGCGGGCGACGAGATCCACGTCTGCGAAGGCGAGCTCGACGCCATCATCCTCACGCTGCTCGGCCTGCACGCGGTCGCCATCCCTGGCGCCAACATGTGGTTCGGCCGGCACCGAAGGATGCTCGCTGGCTTCAACCGCGTGTGGACCTGGGCCGACCCGGACGACGCGGGCGCCGAGCTCACCGGCAAGATCACCCGCCAGCTTCGTACGGCCAAGGCAGTGCGGCTCCGGGCCGACGTGACTGACACATACCTGACGCACGGCGCCGAGCACGTGCTCTCCCTCTACCGAAAGGATCTGGCGACCGCAGCATGAACGAGACCACCAACACCGCGAAGAAGCCGACGCGCAAGCCGGACCCCATGACGCCGGTCATCAACGACCTGAAGGCGCAGATCAAGGCGCTCGACGGGGTGACCACGCTGGACTACCCCACCACCCGCGTGCGCGCCTACGACGAGCGAGCCTCGGCCTGGGGCAGGCAGTACGGCAGGGAGGGCACGCTCGACGGGCTGATCCTTTCGCTCGCCTTCGAGTCCCTGGCCTCGCTGAACCAGGCGGAGCGCCGCTACTCCCTCCTTCAGCTCGCCGCCGCGGCCCTGATCGCCGTCGAGAGGGGTGAGGGTCAGTGAGCGCCGAGGAGGAGTTCACCGAGGAATGGGAAGGCTCCGACAGCCCGGACGAGGCCGAGGTCGTCGACCACTTCTCGGCCGTGGCGCGGGCCGCCTCGATCGTCGGTGACCTGCGTGCCGCTCTCCGCAAGGAGGGCTTCACCAAGGAGGAGACGTTCGACCTGGTTCAGCTCTACTGGGCCTCCGAGCTGGGGGTGATCGGGTGAGGGAGCTTCCCGGCGATCCGGGCCCCACCCTGCACGACATCTACGCGGCGATGACCGAGGCGGAGCAGGGCGCCTTCGCGCCGCACCTGCTGGGCGAGACCTCGGCTGACTGGCTGAGCTCGACCCTGCGAAGGGCCGGACACGACGTGTCCGCCACCACCATCCGCACGTACCGCCGGGCACTCCGGCAGGAAGGAGGCTCCAGTGAGCGAGCTGCTTGATGAGCTCCTGGCCAAGCCGATCGGCCCTGCCATGCCGGCCCGGGTGACCGACCCCGACAAGGACTTCACCCGTCAGATCGAGATCAAGGGCGACGAGGCCGACGTCACGGTCCGCGGGGAGACCTTCGCGGACAACGAGGGCGCGGCGGCCGACGTGCTGCGCGGCCAGGGCCTCGACCCGTCCGAGTGGACAGTTACCGGCCTGCGCTCCTCGGAGTGGACGATGGCGAACGGGGACATGGGCGTATCCACGCGCTTCACCTTCGCCCGGCGTGCAAATGTCGCAGCAGGTGAGCGTCCCCCGATCGACGAGCTCCTGGCCGCGATCGACTCGACTCCAGTCGTGCCCGTCAAGGCCGGCCCGCAGGCGGAGGACGACCCGGCGACCTACATCGTCGCCCTCGGGGACATGCAGTTCGGCAAGATCGACGGGGACGGGGTCGAAGGAACGCTGGCCCGTACGATCGACTGCCTCAACAAGGCGGCCGACCTGCTCGGCGTCTACCGCTACCGCTTTGACATTCAGCACGTCCACATTGCGTGGCTCGGCGACCATGTCGAGGGGTTCGTCTCGCAGGGCGGCGCCAACACCTGGCGAACCCAGCTCACCCTGAACGAGCAGATCCGCCTCACTCGCCGCGTGATGCTTCACGCGCTCCTCCTCTTCGCGCCGCTGTGCAGTCGTCTCACGATGGCGGCAGTGCCCGGCAACCACGGCGAGGCTGTCCGGGTATCCGGCAAGGGCGTGACCCGGTACGACGACTCGCACGACACCGAGTCTCTGATCGCGGTCAAGGATGCGGCTGACCTCAACCCCGAGCGGTTCGGCCACGTCGAGTTCTACGTCCCGGACACGGACGAGCTGACGGTCGTCGTCGAGTGCTCGGGCACGGTCGTCGCCCATGCCCACGGCCACCAGTTCCGACCGGGCAAGCACTTCGAGTGGTGGAAGGGGCAAGCCTTCGGGCGCAGTTCAGCCATGCATCAGGCGGACGTCCTGCTCGCCGGCCACCTGCACCACGAGTTCGTTGAGGCGGACGGGCCCCGCACCTTCCTCCAGGTGCCGTCGATGGAGAGCGAGTCGACGTGGTTCCGGCACAGCAAGGGCTCGGAGGGGGCTCCCGGACTGATCGTCGCAGTGACCAAAGACGGGCGTATGCCCGTGAAGGAGGTAGTCAGCCCGTGAGCCTGAACATCATCGAGATCACCAACGCCTACGACAGCGCGGAAGAGGCTTACGCCGACTGGTCGTTCACCTCGAACCGCGAGGCGATGCAGGTGGTCGAGCGTGCCGCCTGGCACATGGCCACCAAGTACGACAGCACGAGGACGATCGAGAGGGAGGATGCCTACCAGGAGGGCTTGGCCCTGATGGCCACCCACCCCCGGCTCCGAGAGTGCCTCACCGACCCGAGCGTGGGACTCGGCGCCCTCTACACGCGACTCGTCCAGCGCCTCACCCACAAGGTGGAGACCGAGGCCAAGCACCGCTCGAACTCGAAGTCTTGGGAGGTCAACCAGGACCAGCTCGAAGCGATGGGGCACTGAGTGACGTACGCCCGAGCAACTGTGGAACGGACGCTGACGGCAGTCTTCGACCCCGACGCGGCGTACGGCATGAAGAACGAAGTGGCCCCGGACGCCGACATGCCGAAGGGGCAGGTCGACAAGAAGAAGAGCGGCAACTTCCTCGTTCACCTTGCCGACGTACGCCGCGGGTGGGACACGGCAGACCTCACGCTCGACGAGCGACGTGCCGCCCTGATGCGGTACGCCTACGACTGGACTTACGAGGAGATCGGCGCCCTGCTCTCCGCCAACAAGAGCACGATCCAGCGGCGAGCCGAGAAGTGCGTGGGGAAGCTGACGGCGCACCTGAACGGCGACAAGTACATCGACGGTTACGACCAGTTGGACGACGAGCCAGTGTGATGGTGTAACAGAGGGGGTGGCCTACATGGGTCGCCCCCTTGAGGCAGTGAGAGACAACGACATCAAGGAGGACACACAGCAGTGACGACCGACATCCAGGTACCTTTCGGCCCGACCGGCGAGCTCGTCTACAACCGCACCTACTCCCGCACGCTGGCCGATGGCTCGAAGGAGACCTGGCCGGACACGGTCCGCCGCGTAGCTCGCGGCAACCTCGCTCTCGTCCACGGCACCGACGAGGCGGCCTGGAGTGACGACGTGCGGGCCGAACACGACGAACTGGTCTCCTACATGGACCAGTTCGCCATCATCCCCGCAGGGCGCCATCTGTGGGCTACCGGAGTAAAGGGCCGGCAGTACCTCTTCAACTGCCACGTCGCCCCGTGGGGCGAGAAGCTCAGCCGGCACTTCGAGTTCACCTTCATGCGCCTGATGGAAGGGGGCGGGGTCGGCGCCAACTACTCCTCCAGCTACCTGGAGAAGTTCGGCGCCCCGCGCCGCGAGCTCGAAGTCCACGTCGTGTGCGACCCGCTGCATCAGGACTGGTCCGAGATGGACGCCGCGGGCCTGCTCTCCGAGGAGTACGACTCCGACTGGGCCGGCGCCTTCGAGGTTGAGGACTCCCGCGAGGGCTGGGCCGCCGCCTTGGTCGACCTGATCGACACATTCATGACCAACGACACGGTCAAACACCGCGAGCGCGTCTACGACGTGTCGCGCGTCCGCTGCAAGGGCAGCCGACTGAAGACCTTCGGTGGCACGGCCAGCGGCCCCGGCCCCTTCGCCCGGATGCTGAGCCAGGTCGGGAGCATCCTGAGCGACGCCGCTCTGCTCAAGAGTCCGACATGGGAAGGTCAGCCCCACTTCACCCCCACTCAGGCCATGGAGATCGACCACGCCATCGCGGAGTGTGTCGTCTCGGGCGGTGTCCGCCGCTCTGCCCGCATGGCGATCTGCAAGTGGGATGATCCCCACATCGGCGACTTCTTGGCGTGCAAGGAGGACGGCTCCAAGCATTGGACCACGAACATCAGCGTTGAAATCGACCAGACCTTCATCGAGGCCCTGGACGACGACGACCACCGGCTCCACGTCGAGGCGAAGATGCTGCACGAGGCAGTCGTCAAGGGGATGCTGCACAACGGTGAGCCCGGGTACTGGAACTCGACCCACTCCAACGAGGGCGAGGTGAACGAGGTCATCGCGACCAATCCGTGCGGCGAGATCGCGCTCCCCCCGACCGGCGCGTGCGTGCTCGGCCACGTGAACCTCGACTACTTCGCCCCCAAGGAGAAGGGCGGCCGAGTCGATCACACGGGCCTCAAGCGGGCCCACGAGCTCATGACCCGCTTCCTGATCCGAGCGACGTACGGCGACATGACCGACGACGAGCAGCGCCACGTCATGCACTCCGAGCGGCGCGTGGGCGTCGGTCACCTCGGGGTCCAGGGCTTCCTCGCCAAGCAGGGCATCGCCTACTCGGTCGCTCCGCACCGCGAGGGCTTCCGCTCCCTGCTGAACGACCTGTACGACACGGTCCGCGAGCAGGCCCGGGAGTACGCCTTCGCACTCCGGGTTCCGGAGCCGGTGAAGGTGACCACCGTCGCGCCGACCGGCTCGATCGCGAAGCTGCCTGGCGTGAGCGAGGGCATCCACCCGATCTACGCGAGGCACTTCATACGCCGAGTGCGGTTCTCGATGACCGACCCAGCGCAGGCCGCGACGGTGCAGGCCGCGGTGAACGCCGGCCACCTGGTCGAAAAGTGCATCTACGACCAGTCCGGGAACACCATGGTCGTGGCCTACCCGACCAAGGAGAAGCTGGTCGCAGAGGTTGAGGCCCTGGGCTACGACCCCGCGGTCGTCCAGTCTGCTGACGAGATCGACCTCAACTCGATGCTCGCCTTCCAGGCGATGTACCAGACGGAGTACGCCGACAATGCGGTCTCCTTCACGGTCAACTTCCCGGAGGGCAAGTACACGGTCGAGGCCGCGGCCAAGGTGATTGACAGTTGGTTGCCGGACCTGAAGGGCACGACCCTGATGCCGGACGGCACGCGGGCCCAGGCTCCATACGAGCGGATCACCGAGGAAGAATTCAGCGCCTACGACATCACGTCGATCGAAGATTCAACCGACGAGGACTGTGCAACTGGAGCGTGCCCGGTACGATGATCCCCAGAACTTCTGGGGAGGAAGCACCGTGGGATTGTTCCGCAAGGCCATGTCTGTGAGCACGCTTGGCGCCGTCGACTTCCGGTCTGACAAGGAGCGCACCGCCGCCTACACCAAGGCGACGAAGAAGCAGATGAAGAAGCAGACCAAGCTCATGAAGGAACAGCTCAAGCTCCAGAAGAAGCTGAACGGCTGAAGCACTACAAAGACCCCCGGGCGCACATGCCCGGGGGTCTTTGCGTGTCTGGCGAGGGCGCTACGCGCTCCCGTAAGGGCAGCTCCGCGTTTCCCCTCGCGGGCAGGCGATGAGAGCCCGCGAGACGTACTGCTGCGCCTTGGAGTAGTACCCGTAGACCACGTCGTTGCCGGCCTTGAGGCCCAAGGTCTCCCGCGAGTATTCGAGGCGGTCCACCACTGAGAAGTGTTCCTCGTCCGCCGCGGGGTTCTGTGTCAGCTCGCCTTCGAGCCAAGACACGGCCGACTCGATGTCTCGGAACGTGTCCACAACCTGGCTGGCCGGCCTGTCGAGCCAGTGCTTGATCTCGATCGGCGGGTAGTTCGCTGGCACCTCTCGACGGCGGATCAACGCGTCCGGGTAGGAGCGGCCGGTATACGCGAAGGCGTGCCAGTGCTGCGTCACGCCCGCAGCGTAGTCCTGCTGGGTGGTTCCGTCAGACGACACTCGTCGCTGCCTTCCGTGCGAGTTCGGCCACTTCTTCGGGCTGCTGGAGGAGGAGTGCCCCGACCAGGTATTCCTGCATCCACTTGATGGCGGAGCTCGGGGACTTGAGGAGATCGGCGGGCGAGATTTCGGCCCTGAGTGCCGGGTCTGCGAGGGCTTGCGCCAGGATCTCCTCGGCCATGCGCTCGGCGAGCCAGTGGTAGGTCCGTTCCTTCAGGGCGAAGGTCAGGTGAAGGGAGGTCTCGTCGCCCTCGGTGTAGGGCGAGTGGACGTAACCGCGGGGAAGCCAGAACACGTCACCGGGCTCAAGAGTGAACGACTGCTCCGGCGCCGTGTTGGCCAGAAAGTGCCGTTCCTCGTTCGTGAAGCCGCGCTCCAGGAAGTTGCCGTACTCGGTCACGGGGTTCTCGACGAACGGCGGGTGCAGGGGCCACGTCTTCCGTCCCGCGAGCTGAACGATCAGCGTCACATACGGGTCGTAGTGGTACTTGAGTCCCTGCGCCCCGGCGGGCGTCATGTACGCGTTCACGTGCACCAGGCAGCCCGTTTCCTGCTGGATCTCGCGCTGAAGGACACTCAGGGATGGCTTGACTGTCTGGAGCTGGCGGACGGAGATGGTGCCACCATCTTCCAGGTGCGCGCGGACCGCACCTCGGCGAGGCATCTCGCGATCGATGTAGACGTGCCGCTCCAACACCGTGCCGTCCTTGATCAAGACGACATTGCGGGCAGCGATGCACTCGTTGTCGACGAGACTGTTGACCTCGTCGATGGACAGCAGACTCCGTAAGCTCTTCGGATCCCGACGGAAAAGAATCGGCTTCTCGGGCCACTTCTCCAGGATCTGCGGAACGTCGTCGACCAAGTCGGCAAGCGGCATCAGGCACTCCTTGCTCAATCAAACGAGGAAGGGGCCCACGCCGCTTGTGCGACGCGGGCCCCGGGGGCGTCAGAGTTCCTGGCCGGCCTTGGAGAGCCACCCCTTCGCGAAGTCGGTGATCTCCGCAGCGCTCATCCGCAGCTCCCGCCCCTGCCCTTCCGGCTTGCTGTCACCCAGGGAGTAGCCGCCCCCTGCGAGCTCCGCGAGGGTGATGCACGACTCCATGTTCCCGTCGTTGTCCGTCCCGCCTCCACAGAAGGAGGCGTACGGGCCTGAGACCTCACGTTCGTACAAGTTCGCCATTACTCTTGCTCCCGTCTCTGTCGGTGATGGAGATGCGACCCCCGCCCCTGGCCGGTCTTGCCTGACATCGCCAGGGGCGGGGGTCTTGGGTGGGCTTTTCAACTCGCCTCGGTCAGCGGTAGCTCCTGATGGGCGCCAACTCGCCTCCCGCGCACTGAGGGCACGCGACCCGGCAGGTCTTCCCGCACGTCTGGCATCCCGCGAAGCCGTAGCAGTCCGGACACCAGATCGTGCGATGGTCGACGCAGGTACCGCACAAGTCGCCGCTCGCCCGAGGGTCCGTGCGAGCCATTACAGGACGTTGCCACGGCTCCGCGCGTTGACCTCTGCCAGCCGCTTCCGGAGCGGGGTGATCGGCTCCTCGAACGGTTCGGCGTACTGGAGGGCCACTTGGGCTCTCTCCTTGTCGAAAGGGTCCTCGGAGTCCTTGAACATGATCAGCCTGCCGTCCTGACCGAACACCTGCATCGCCAGGGACAGGAACTCTCGCTCATCCGACATGACCGTCAACCCCTCGTGTCGTCCGTGAGAGCAAGGCTCCTCCGGCGCAAGGGGTGACTACAGGGACGGAACGTCCCCCTTTTTCGGCCTTACGCGGTCACCCCGAGAGCCCTGGCGAGCTTCCGAAGGCCCGGCGGGCGTGCCGCGCCGGCCCACAGATCGCCCACGATCGAGACGGCGTGGGTGTGGTGGCGCATCCACCCAGGGGCCACCTCATTGAGCCTCGTGAGGGCCTTCACGGCCCCCTCAGCGTCCCCCAGGTCGGTGTAGGCCCGCGCTACGTCGAGGAGCATCCACGTGCGCCAGGACGGGGGCGTGTCGGTACTCAGGCGCACCCCCTTGGCCAGGTCCAGAGCTTCCTCGGGCCGCGCATGCTGCACGGCGAGGCGTACCCGCTCGATCCTGACCGAGGAGCGGCTGAAGACGGACACCAGCTTGCCGTCGACTGGCGGCGGAAGCTTGGCGAGCTTCTTGGTCGCGTCCTCGGCCGTCGTCATCATGTCCTTGGCTGTCTCGTAGTCCCCAGACCGTGCCGCAGACGTTGCGGCGGACATTACGAGCCCGCCCCACACCCGCACCTTCTCCGCAGTGTCGCTCTGCTCTCGGTCGACCTTGTCGGCGGCGTAGACAGCCAGGTTGGTGGCGTCGTCGAGGCGGTTCTGACGCTGGTAGTTCCAGGCGACCGAGTTGCTGACCATGGAGCCGAGCAGGGGGTCGGAGGACTGTTCGGCCGCGTTCATCGCGCGCTCCAGCGCGGACAGGGCGAGGTCCGTCTTGCCCAGGCGGATCGCGAGGTGTCCGGCGAGCTGAAGGGCCTTGCCGAGAGCCGCCTGGCCGGCCGCGCGGCTGTCTCCGGTGCCTACGGAGGCGATGAAGCGGGCGTCGGCGACGATGCCGGGGAGCACCGTCATGAGCTCACCGAACTTGGCTGCGTGGTACAGGGTCCATCCGGCCGCCAACTCCTTGCGGAGGAGCGGGATGGTCAGGCGCTCGGTATCGCTCGGCTCCGGGGGCGGGGCGAACATCGGAGGCATCACGGCACGGCGCAGAGCGACCAGCTCGGGCGGATCAGCGTCCCCGGTAGACGGCACGCCGGGAGGGTCCCCGAGGAGGGCGGTCAGCTCGACGCCGAGGCCCTTCGCGAGAGCATGGATGGTGGGGAGCCGCGCCGAGTGCTTGCGCTTCTGCTCCAGCTTCTTGATCACGTCGACAGAGACGCCGGACAGGCCAGCCAGACCCTCTTGCGTTTGGTCGGCCAGTCTGCGGAGGCGTGCGAGCCGATCCCCCAGGTGTTCAGCCATGCATCGAGGGTACGGCCTGCGGTAGTAGCCGGCTGCGGGCATGACGAAGGCCCCCGCATCCGAATTGCGGGGGCCTTCGTCAGGATTACTTGGTCTTGGCGATCTCGAACTCGAAACCTGAAGTGTCCCGGCGAATCCCCTTCGTGGAGGCGATCACTCCCTTGAGCTTCTTGGCGAGCGCCTCAAAGAACATGCTCAGCGGAAACTCGTCCGGAAGCACGTCGTCCACGAGCTTGCGCGGCGGCTGCGTCAGGTCGAGGGCGTCGGGGCCCTTGGCCCACTTGGAGCCCGGGTGCGGGGCGAGGTACGTCGAGACCAGCTCGTACGCCTTGAACCAGTGGACGAGCTTCGGGCGGTCGATGCCGGCCCGGTAGAGCTCCTCGATCTCGGCGCACAGCTGGTTGGTGACCTGCGGGGCGCGCATCCAGTCGATCTTCAGCGTGTTGTCCGTCCAGCGCACGACGTCGTGCTTGTGGAGGTACGCGAAGAGCAGCTGGCCGCCGAGCCCGTCGTAGTTGCGGTTGCGGTCGCCGGAGACGGGGAAGCGGAACATCCGGTCGAAGAGGACGGCGTACTGCACGTCACGGCCGTGCTCGTTGCCCTCGGACTCCAGCTTCACGGCCTCCTTGAAGGCGGTGAGGTCACAGCGCAGCTCCTCCAGGCCGTACATCCAGAACGGCTGGCGCTGCTTGATCATGAAGGGGTCGAACGGCAGGTCGCCGTGGCTGTGGGTGCGGTCGTGGACCATGTCCCACAGGACGAACGCCTTCTCGCAGCGCTCCTGGTCGGTGACCATGGCGGCGATGTCGGCGGGCAGCTCGACGCCGAGGATGTCGACGGCGGCCGTGGTGACCTTGCGGAAGCGCGCGGCCTCGCGGTCACAGAAGATGCCGCCCCAGGTGAAGCGCTCGGGGGCCTCGCGCACGGCGATGGTCTCCGGGAAGAGCACGGCGGAGTGCGTGTCGTAGCCCGCGGTGAAGTCCTCGAACGTGATGCCGAGGAAGAGCGGGTTGTCGTACCGGGTGCGCTCCAGCTCGGAGAGCCACTCGGGCCACACCATCTTGAGCGCGACGGCCTCCAGATTGCGGTCCGGGTTGCCGTTCTGCGTGTACATCGGGAAGACGACGAGGTGCTGGAGACCGTCGGCGCGCTCGGCGGCCGGGTGGAAGGCCAGCAGGGAGTCGAGGAAGTCGGGCACCTCGAAGCCGCCCGCGGCCCACTTGCGCAGGTCGCTGACCAGCGCCTCGTGGTAGGCCGTGGCGTGCGGAAGCAGCGGGGAGAGTTCCTCGACGGCGCGGATCACGCGCCCGACGGCAGCCTCGGCCGTGTGCTGGGCGGGTGCGCCCTCGACCTCGAAGTCGATCGAACCGTCCTTGGCCTGCCAGGGGCGGATCTCCTCCACGGCGGCCTTGAGCTCGGGCCACGCAGGGTGGTCGACCACCCGCGCCCCGGCGGTTATTACGGCCCCGCCGATGCCCGGCACAAGAGTTTCCGTCATGTCACTTCCTCCACAGGAGAACCTCACGTTAAGGCAGCGTATGCATATGAGGCTCTCCCGTTCAAGAGGTAAAGCGGGAAATTATCCTGCGCCACCCCCCGCTTCACCGGAAGTCTTCCGGTCTGAAAGGGTGGAACGGATGGCTCCGCCCAGGCGCTCCACCGCCTCGCGGGCCTCTGGCAGCACTCCGGCGAGCGCGAGGAAGCCGTGGAAGAGCCCGGGACGGGCGTCGAGAACCGAAGTGATTCCGCTCTCGTTCAGCCGGCGGTGGTACGCCGCCCCGTCGTCCCGCAGCGGATCGCACCCGGCGACGACCACGTGGGCGGGCGGCAGACCCGCCAGGTCGGCGCGGAGCGGAGAGGCCAGCGGATGCTCCGGGCGGCCGTCCGGCCCGAGGTACTGCGCCCAGAACCAGCGCATGTGCGCGGCGGTCAGGAAGCAGCCCTCGGCGTCGGACCGGTACGAGGCGCTGTCCTGGGCGGCGTCCAGCGCGGGGTAGACCAGCACCTGGAGAGCGACGGCCGGTCCCCTGTACCGCCGGTGGTCCCGGGCCATCAGCAGCGAGGCGGCGGCGAGGTTGCCGCCCGAGCTGTCACCGGCGACGACCAGGGCCTCGGGGGCCCCTCCCAGCTCGTCGAGGTGGCTGCCCGCCCAGCACAGGGCCGCGTGGGCGTCCTCCACGGCGGCCGGGAAGCGGTGCTCGGGTGCCCGCCGGTAGTCCACGGAGACCACGGCGGCGCCGGCCGCGCGGGAGATGGTGCGGGCGGTGGTGTCGTGGGTGTCGAGGTCGCCGAGCACCCAGCCGCCGCCGTGGCAGAACACCACGGTCGGGCGGGGCCCGGGCCACTGCTCCGGGTCGGGCAGGTAGATCCGTACGGGGATCGGCGGGGCCCCCGGCGGGCCCGGGACCGTCCGGTCCTCCACGGCTCCGACCCGGGGCCGCGCCGCCGGCGGGCGCGGCGCGGCCGCGAGGATCCGCCGCGCCTCGTCGGCGTCGGTGACGCGCCCGCCGAGGTCGGGGAACGCGCCGGTGAGGGCGTCGAGGTAGGGCCGGGCGGCGGGATCGAGGCGGGCGGCCGGGCCGGGGCGGGCGGTCCGGTCGAGACGCGCGGCGGGATCGAAGCTCACGGCCGGGTCGGGGCGGTCGGAGACGGGCTCGGTCATCACGCCCCCCGGAAGTGCGGGATGACCTTCTCGCCCCACTGGCGCAGGGTCTCCAGGCAGGCCTCCTGCTCCACCGTGCCCATCTGGATCAGGCACATGATCTCGTCGGCACCCGCCTCCCTGAGCCGTTCCACGTACGCGATGGCGTCGTCGGCGCTCCCGTAGGCGTGGTCGGCGTTGAAGGTGGCGGTGGAGGTGGGCCGTACGGGGATGTCCAGCTCGTGCAGCCGGGCCACCACCTGCTCGGCGGCCCTGCGCATCTCCGCGGCCTCGTCGGCGCCCGCGACCACGGCCTCGTCCGGGATGCCGGCCCCGCCGTACCAGTGGCCGATGGACTGGGCGAAGAACCGCTGCCCCCGGATGCCGATCCGCCGCGCCTCCTCCCGGTCGTCGAGCACGATGGTCGGGCAGAGCACGGAGAAGTGGTCGTTCACCACGGTGGACACGAACCGGCTGCCGTCCCGCCCGGCGATCGCGGCGTCGTACACGGACCGCATCCCCGCGATCGACTCGGGTCCGGCGAAGCCCATCACCAGCGCCCCTATCCCCAGCTCGGCGGCCTGCACGAGGGTCTCGCCCCGGCTGCACGCGAGGAACAGCGGCGGATGCGGCGTCTGCCGGGGCCGCGGCAGGATCGGGTGCGGGTCGATGTCGATCAGCTCGCCGTGGTACTCCAGCTCCTCCTCCTGCCAGGCCTTGCCGATGATCCGCAGGGCCTCCTCGACCTCCGCCGTGGTGCGGTCCCGGTCCACCCCGCACAGCGAGGTCTCCTGCTCGGTGCCCCCGCGCCCGGCCCCGAGGTCGAGCCGCCCGCCGGAGAGCAGGTCGAGCATGGCGGCCCGCTCGGCGACCCGCACCGGGTGGTTGAAGTTGAAGGGCATGCACACGACGCCGTGCCCGATGCGTATGGTGTTCGTCCTGGCCGCGACCCAGGTCAGGAAGATCTCGGGAGCACTCATGTGCGCGTACCACTTCAAGGAGTGGTGCTCCACGGCCCAGATCCGGTCGAAGCCCATGCGCTCGGCGAGCACGGCCTGCTCGACGCAGTCGCGGATGACCTGGTGCTCCCGCTCCACCGTCGGGTCCGCAAGCTGAGCCTCGAAGATGACGGAGAATTTCACTGTGCCTCCAGGGTTGCGTCCGGTGCCTGGCCTCACTTCAATTCGGAATATGACTAGTAGTCATGAGCCGAAGAAGCAAGAGCTGCCACCGACCGCGTGGGCCGTACTGGGCCTCCTTTCCTTTCCGGGCGAGCGGACCGGTTACGAGCTGAAGAAGTGGGCGGACTCCTCCCTGCGCTTCTTCTACTGGTCACCGGCGATCAGCCAGATCTACGCGGAACTGCGCCGTCTGGAGGACCTGGGGTACGTGTCCTCCGCGCGCTCGGGGCCCGAGGAGGCGCGGGCCAAGCGGCGCTACGCCATCACCGACGCGGGCCGCGAAGCCCTCGCCGGGTGGGCGGCCGACACCGCCGAGGCCGGGCCGCCGGTGCTCAAGCACGGGCTGCTGCTGCGGGTCTGGCTCGGTCACCTGGCCGAGCCGGAGCGGCTGCGCGCGATGGTCGGCGAGCACATGGAGCGCACCCGGGGCGAACTGGCCGCCGTACGCGAGGCCATGGAGCACGCGGCCGACGTACCGGAATGGGCGTTCCCCGCGCTCGCCCTGCGCTGGAGCGAGCGGCAGCACCTGGCGGAACTGGACCTGGCCGAGGCCCTGCTCGCCGACCTGGCGGAACTCGACGCCGCCGGGGCGGCACGTCGTCAAGCCGACGCGGACGCGCCCACGCCCGGGTGACGCGACGGCACCGACTCCGGCCGCGCGGAACCGTACGACCCCTGTGGGAAGCGGCCCGCGGGCCCGTTTCGGGGCGCTGCACGGGCGGTCCCATCGCACCCGGGGCGCACTAGCATGCGTCCTCATCGCGCGCGGCCGGTCGGGACACCGCGACCGCGCGGGGAGCCGCCGTCGACGGAAGCGAGAGAACCTTGACTTTCCTCACCATCGGTCACCGCGGGGTCATGGGTGTCGAACCGGAGAACACCCTGCGGTCCTATCTCCGAGCGGAACGTTCCGGCATGGACGTCATCGCCCTCGATCTGCGACTGAGCAAGGACGGCGCCCTCGTCGCCCTGCACGACCCCGAGGTGGACCGGACCACCGACGGTTCGGGGGCCGTCGCCGACCTGACCCTGGCCGAACTGCGCGAGCTCGATGCCGGGCAGGGTGAACACGTGCCGGTCTTCGAGGAGGTCCTGGACGCGGTCCGGGCCCCGCTCCAGGTGTTCGTGCGGGACCAGGCCGCCGTCGGGGTGCTCGCGGATCTGCTGCTGCGCCGCGACCTGACCGCGCGGGTGGAAGTGGCCTCGCCCGACGCGGCGCTGCTCACCGAGGCGGCCCGCCTGGCGCCGGGGGTACGGACCACCCTGTGGACGGACTCCCCCGGCGCGGACGTCCTCGCGCGGGCAGTGGAGGCCGGCGTCACGACCCTCTCGCTGAACGTGCGCCGCCTCACGCTGGAGACCGTCGAGGAGGCGCACGCGGCCGGGCTGCGGGTCATCGGCGGGGAGGTCAACACCCTGGACCTCCTGCGGCTCGCGCGGGCCCTCGGGCTGGACGGCGCGGTCACCGACTTCCCGGAGATCCGCAGCACGGGCCGCTTCACCGCCTGACGAGGCGCGTCGTACGGCGCCCGCGCCCACCTACAGCGGCTTGACCAGCAGCTCGAAGGCCAGGTCGTCGCGGAGCGGGACGCCGAAGCGCTCGTCACCGTAGGGGAAGGGGCTCAGTTCGCCGGTGCGCCGGTAGCCGCGCCGCACGTAGTAGGCGATGAGCTCCTCCCGTACGTTCACCACCGTCATCCTCATCTCCCGGGCGCCCCACGTCTCGCGGGCGCGGCGTTCGGCCTCGGCCAGGATCTCCTTGCCGAGGCCGCCGCCCTGGAGCCCCGGGCGGACGGCGAACATGCCGAAGTAGACGTGGTCGCCGCGGTGTTCGAGCTGGCAGCAGGCGACGAGGTCGGCCGCGCGCTCGACGACGAGCAGGGTGGCGTCCTTGGCGTTGATGATCTCGCGGACTCCGTCGGCGTCCGTCCGCTGCCCCTCCAGGTAGTCCGCCTCCGTGGTCCAGCCGCCGCGGCTGGCGTCGCCGCGGTACGCCGACTCGACGAGCGCCACCAGCTCGGTCACGTCCGCCTCCACGGCGCTGCGGAAGCTGAGGGCGGCGGGCTTGGCGGTCGACATCGGGGGCTCCGTTCTTGGCGGTGGCATATGACATGCCGGGTACGGCATGGAGAGCGTATCCCGGGACCGCGTGAGCACCGTGTGAGAAGGGCATCTCTTCCCCTGACCGTCTCTTCCGTGACGCCGACGAGCGCCGAATAACGGGGGGTTGTGCCGTGCACGGTTCCGCCATGTCCCTCTCCGCCTCCGTCTCCGCCTGGCTGCTGGTGCTGCTGTGCGCGGTGAGCGGCGCCTACTGCCTCGGGCGGGTGCGGAGATCGGGCGGTGCCGCGGCCGGGGAGGCCGTGATGGGCTTCGGCATGGCTTTGATGGCGGTGCCGCTGGGGCACGGCGGCGGCCGGCTGGCCCCCGTCCTGGGGCTGGTGTTCTGCGGGACGGCCCTGCACGCCGTGTGGCTGCTGCGGGGCGGGGCGCACCACGCCCACCATCTGGTGGGCTCGCTGACGATGGTCTACATGGCCCTGACGGCCTGGTACGGGTCCGGGCACGGCGGCGGACCGCCGCTGCTGACCGGGGTGCTGCTCCTCTACTACGCCGGCTACGTGGTGCTCGGCGGGAACCGCCTGATCGCGGTGGGCGCCACGGCCGCGCACCCGGTCGGCGCGCGGTCCTCGGGTTCTGCGGGGGCTGCGGGCGCTGCGGGGTCCCCGGGCTCGGGGTCCACGGGCTCGGCGGAGTTGACCCGGGCCTGCCGACTGGCCATGGGGATGGGGATGTTGGCCATGCTGCTCACGATGTGAGGGGCGGCGGGACGTGTCCTGCGTCACCAATGCACCGAGGCCGTACCCGCAGGTAGCCGGGGCTCATAGGCTGACGTCCATGATGGTCCCCGCCGCACTGCTGATGCTCGGCGCCCTGACCGCGGTGCTCGCTCCCCGTCTGCTGGCCCGGGCCCGATGGCCCGAGCGCGAACCGGTCGTGGCCCTGTGGGTGTGGCAGTGCGTGGTCGGCGCGGTGCTCCTGTGCTTCGGGCTGTCGATGCTGCTGAGCGCGGCGGCCGCCTGGCAGGCGGTCCGCGGGTGGCTCTTCGCCTCCGCCCCGCGCGGGGTGGTCGACGCGTACGCCCTCGGCTCCTCCGGCGGCCCCTGGGCGGCCGGCACGGCGCTCGCGCTGGCGGGCGGCGCGCTGTGGACGGGGGCGATGCTGACGCGTGAGGTACTGCGGGCGCGGGCCCGGCGGCGTGCGCAGGGCAGCGAACTGCTGGTGCGTGCCCCGCTGCTGCCCGGGGAGGACCCCGGGGGCGCGCGGCTCGTCGTACTGGAGGGTCCGCGGCCGGACGCGTGGTGGCTGCCGGGGACGGCGCCGCGGCTGGTGGTGACGACGGCGGCGCTCGGGCGGCTGAAGGGGAGCCAGCTGGACGCCGTACTGGCGCACGAGCAGAGCCACACGACGGCCCGGCACGACTGGCTGCTGCACTGCTCGCGGGCGCTGGCCGGGGGTTTCCCGCAGGTGCCGGTCTTCGCGGCCTTCGAGGCGGAGATGCACCTCCTCGTCGAGCTGGCCGCCGACGACTCGGCCTCACGGCGGTACGGGCGGCTCACGGTGGCGCTGGCGCTCGTCGGACTGAACGAGGACCGGGGTGCGTTCGGGCCCGGCGCGACCCCCGACGCGCACGTACCCCAGCGGGTGCGGCGGCTTCTGGCGGCGGAGCCCCGATTGCCGGCGAGCCGCAGGCTGCGGCTCACGGCGCTGGCCGCACTGCTCCCGGCGATACCGCTGTTGGTCGCTTTCGTACCGGGACTGAGCGCCCTCGCCTGAGAGCCCCCGCGCCCGGAGCGCGTGCCGGTGCGAGGATCACCCGCATGCGGAGCGATCACTTGCGGTGGGCGGGCGTCGGCTGTGCGCTGCTCGGAGGCGTCCTGACGGTGCTGGTGGTGGGCCCGTGGCAGCCGCTGCTGTCCTACGACGAGCGGGTCGCCCGGGATCTGCACGCCCACGCCGTCGCCCACCCCGGAGTCGTCCGGCTGGCGGGGGTGCTGACCGACTGGGTGTGGGACCCCTGGACCATGCGGGCGCTGGCCGCCGTCGCGTGCGTGGCGCTGTGGCGGCTCGGCGATCGGGAGCGCGCGTGGCGGGTGGGGCTGGCCGCGTTGGCCGCCTCGGTGGTGCAGCAGGGGCTGAAGGCGCTGGTGGGCCGGGAGCGGCCGGTGTGGTCGGACCCGGTGGACTCGGCGTACTACGCGGCCTATCCGTCGGGCCATGCCATGACGGCGACGGTGGTGTGCGGGCTGCTGCTGTGGCTGCTCCCCCGGCCGACCGCCGCGTCGAGGGTCGGGGCCGCTTGGGCGCTGGCCGCGGTGTCGGTGGCCGGGGTCGGATTCACCCGGATCTACCTGGGGGTGCACTGGGCCTCGGACGTGGTCGGCGGCTGGCTGTTGGGTGTGGCCCTGGTGGCTCTCGCGACGTCGGTCCCGGCCCGCCGGCCCACGCGCGCGGCCGCCGGACCGTGAGGGTTCGGGTGTGCCTGCTCTGGGCGATCCCCCGTGTCACCCAGAGCAGGCGACTCCGTGCGCTGAGTATATTGGCTCCGAGCCAGTCAACGCAGGAGTAAGCATGTCCCCGCGCAGCCCATCGGTCAATGAAGAATTGCGCAGACGTTCCCGGGAGCGGCTGCTCCAGGCCACGGTCGAGCTCGTCGCCGAGCGCGGGTACGAGGCCACGACGCTCGGCGACATCGCCGACCGGGCGGGGGCGGCGCGCGGCCTGGTCTCGTACTACTTTCCGGGCAAACGGCAGTTGCTGCAGTCCGCCGTGCACCGGCTGATGCACCTCACCCTGCACGCGGCGCTGGAGCGGGAACCGCGCACGGACGACGGGCGGGAGCGGCTCGCGCGCGCGATCGACGCGATCCTCGGGCTGGCCCGGGACGAGCCGCTGCTGATGCGGACGCACATGGCGGGCATCCTCACGGCCGAGGGCTTCGTGCAGTGCCCGGAGCAGCAGAGACTGGCGGAGCTGCTGCGGGACACGGTTTCGCGGTACGGCTCGACGGACGTGGACGCGGACTATCCGCTGCTGCGCGCGCTGTTGATGGGCGCGGTGGTGGCGGTGCTGCTGCCGGGCGCGCCGATGCCGTCGGCGCGGCTGAGGGCGGAGCTGTTCCAGCGTTACGGGTTGAATTGGGAGATGGGCGTTCCGCCGGACGGCGGGCCGCCCGGCGGAACGATTCACTAGGGCTCCGTCAGTGGTACTCGGGCTGGCTCTGTACGTTGAGCCGGTCCATCCACACCCACTTGGCGCTCTCGGTGCGCCAGTCGTCGAGCCTCAGCACGTCGAGGCCCTTGGCGATGTCGTTCGAGTAGATGTGCCCGTTGTAGTAGTACGCCGACCAGGAGCCGCCGAGGCCCAACCTGTCCGTCGTCAGCGGGCCGCGCTCGAAGTACGCGATCTCCTTGGGCCGGCTGGAGTCGGTGAACTCCCACACCGAGATGCCGCCCTGGTACCAGGCCTGCACCATGATGTCGCGGCCGCCGCCCACCGGGATCAGCGAGCCGTTGTGGGCCACGCAGTTCTCGGTGTCGGCCTGGTGGCGCGGGATCTTGTAGTAACTGCGGAAGGCGAGCTTGCGCTGGTCCCCGCTGCCGGTGATGTCGTAGATCCCGTCGGCGCCCCGGTTGGGGCCGGTGGCCTCGTTGCAGGTGGCGCCGCCGCCGCCGCCGAGTTCGTCGGTGAACACCACCTTGTTCGCCTGCTCGTTGAAGGTCGCCGAGTGCCAGAAGGCGAAGTTCACGTTGTCCTGGACGCGGTCGATGACGCGGGGCTGCTCGGGCTTGCTGATGTCGAAGAGGATGCCGTCACCCATGCAGGCGCCGGCGGCCAGGTTCTTCGAGGGCAGCACGGTGATGTCGTGGCAGCCGGTGGTCTTGGAGACGCCGGGGTTGGTGGGTGCGCCCGGGTTGCCGCCGTCGGGGAAGAGGATCGGGAAGGCGACGACCGCGGCCTGCGTCGGCGCCTTCTTCGGGACCTTCACGACCGAGATGCCGTCGTGCGGCGGCTTGCAGTCGGGGAAGGCGTCGTTCGGGGAGTACGAGGCCACGTAGAGGTAGATGTCCCGGCCGCCCGGCACCAGGGTGTGGGTGTGGGAACCGCAGGCCGTCTCCACGGACTTGATGTACTTGGGGTTCTTCTTGTCCTTGATGTCGAAGATCTTGATGCCCTCCCACGACGACTTCTCCGTCGCGGGCTGCGAGACGCTGTTGCAGGAGTCGTCGCTGCGCGAGGAGTCGGTGGAGAGGAAGAGCAGGTCTCCGAGGACGGAGATGTCGTTCTGTCCGCCGGGGCAGAGCACCTGGCTGACGGTCTTCGGTGCCTTCGGGTTGGCGATGTCGTAGATCGTGAAACCGTTGTAGCCGCCCGCGTAGGCGTACCTGCCCTGGAAGGCGATGTCCGAATTGATCACGGCGGGGT
Organism: Streptomyces sp. NPDC059874; assembly: GCF_042731135.1. Classification (NCBI taxonomy): domain Bacteria; kingdom Bacillati; phylum Actinomycetota; class Actinomycetes; order Kitasatosporales; family Streptomycetaceae; genus Streptomyces; species Streptomyces sp. NPDC059874. The sequence continues at coordinate 29,285 of NZ_JBHWJY010000025.1, read as the reverse complement.
CGGCCGAGGGGATGTTGGCCAGGGGCTTGATATTGGCGCTGTGCACGATCTCGTCCTGACCGGGGATCTCGCCCGCGGCGAGCTCCCGGCCGGCGGTGAGGCCCGCGCTGCTCTGCTGATTGCCGAAACCGGGTGCCAGGTCGCCCGGGTCCGGGGTGGCGGCCGCCGGTCCGGCCGCCAATAACGTGGCGAGGAGTCCGGCCGCAGCGACGGCCGCCCCCACCCTCCCGTTCCGCACTCTCCTGTTGTGTAGCGAGGTCACTGTGCCCTCCCATGGGAGTCCGATCGATTCCGTTCGGGGTGGGAACGGAACCAGGACCCCGGCAGTATCTTCCTTTCCATGGACATGGCAACAGCCCCCTGCGGCCGCAAGGCGTTACCGGCACGGCTTCGCCGCTTCATCGGCGCGGCCGCGATCGCCGGCCTCCTGCTCGCGCTCACCGGCTGTGACGCGGACGGTGGGAAGGACCGGGCGGAGGACGGACGGCCCCTCGTGATCGCACCCGGCAAACCGGGCGAGGCCGCGCGCACCCTCACCCCCGAGCAGGCCGCGAAGGAGAAGCCGGACGACAGTCCGAACGCCGCCGACCACGCCTACGTACGGGGCATGATCGAACACCACAAGCAGGCCCTGACGATGAGCTCGCTGGCCCCACAGCGGGCCTCGGCGGACGGGGTCAAACGGCTGGCGGAGCGGATCACCGCCGCCCAGCAGCCCGAGATCGGGGCGATGGAGAAGTGGCTGGCCCTCCATCCGGCGCCGTCGACGGGCTCCGGCGGGCACGCCCACGACCACTCCGCGATGCCGGGCATGGCGACGGAGCAGCAGCTCAAGGAGCTGGCCGAAGCCACCGGGGCCGACTTCGACCGGCTCTTCCTGAAGCTGATGACCGCCCACCACGAGGGCGCCCTGAAGATGGCGAGCGAGGCCCTGGCCGGCGGCAACAACGTGGCGGTCGAGGAGATGGCCACCGAGGTGGTGGCCACGCAGAGCGCCGAGATCCACCGGATGCGCGCGATGGGCTGACGCCGGAGGGGGCCGGTGTCATGCTGGGACCACCTGCGGGAGGAGCTCCGCCGTGCTTCGTATCGCCGTCGTCGGATCGGGCCCCAGCGGGGTCTACGCGGCCCAGACGCTGGTCCAGCAGCGCGAGGTGCCCGGGGTGCGCGTCGACGTCCTGGACCGGCTGCCCGCGCCGTACGGGCTCGTGCGGTACGGGGTCGCGCCGGACCACGAGAAGATCAAGTCGCTGCAGGGCAGCCTGCGCACCGTGCTGGAGGACGAGCGGATCCGCTTCCTCGGCAACGTCGAGGTGGGCGGGCCCGAGCTGCCCGCCGAGCGGCTACTGGAGCTCTACCACGCGGTGGTCTACTGCGTGGGCGCCGCCCGCGACCGACTGCTCGGGATCCCGGGCGAGGAGTTGGCCGGGGTGCACTCCGCGACCGCGTTCGTGTCCTGGTACAGCGGGCACCCGGATGCGGTGGACGAGAGCTTCGACCTGCCCGGGGTGGACTCGGCGGTGGTCGTCGGCGCGGGCAACGTCGCGGTGGACGTGACCCGGATCCTGGCCCGGGGGCAGGCCGAGCTGAAGCCGACCGACATGCCGCAGCCGGCGCTGGGCGCGCTCGCGCTGAGCGGGGTGCGCCGGGTGGCGATGGTGGCCCGACGGGGACCTTCCCAGGGCAAGTTCACCACCAAGGAGCTGCGGGAACTGGGCACGCTGCCGGGGGTGGACACGGTGGTCGACCCGGCCGAGCTGGCCATCGACCCCGCGTACACGGATCCGGCCGTGGCCGCCGCACTGCCCGCGGTGGCGCGGCGGAACCTGGAGGCGCTGCGCGGCTGGGCGCAGGCCAGCCCGGGCGGGGCTCCGCGCCGGATCGCGCTGCGGTTCTACCTGCGCCCGACGGAGATCCTCGGCGGGCCGGACGGCCGGGTCACCGGGATGCGCTTCGAGCGGACCGCCCCGGACGGCCGGGGCGGGGTGACCGGGACGGGCGTCTACGAGGACGTCGAGGCGCAGTTGGTGCTGCGTTCGGTGGGGTACAAGGGCGTCCCGCTGGCCGGGCTCCCCTTCGACCCGGCGAAGGGCACGGTCCCGCACGCGGCGGGTCGGGTGCTGCGCGCGGGCCGGGCCTCGGTCGGCGAGTACGTGGCGGGTTGGATCAAACGCGGCCCGACGGGCGTGATCGGCACCAACCGGCCCTGCGCCAAGGAGTCCGCGTCCTCGCTGCTCCAGGACGCGGGCGCGCTGGCCCGGCGGGAACTCCCCGGGGACCCCTTGGACGCCCTGCGGGCCGCCGGGCTGCACCCGGTGGAGTGGCCGGGCTGGCTGGCCATCGAGGCGGCGGAGACGGACCTGGGCCGCTCCCTCGGCCGCGGTTCGGTGAAGATCCCGGACTGGCCCGGCCTGTTGGGCGCCGCGGGTCTCCCGTAGGGTGACTGACCGCGCTACGGGTAAAGGGAGTTGACGATGGGGAACGCCGGACGCCGGGGCGCCGGGTCGGCCTTGGCGGCGGTCGCGTGCGCCGCTCTGCTCGTCGGCTGCACGCAGGAGACCAGGGTGACCGCCACACCCGGCCCGACGGCCACGACGACGACCGCCCCGCCGGAGGCCCTCGCGCTGGCCGAGCGCTACCGGACCGCCGGTGGGGACGCGGACGTGTACGGCATCCAGATGCAGACCGGGCCGCAGGGCGCGCCGCTGCTGACCGTCCGCACCCGCAGCGCGGACTCGGACGGCGCGCTCTTCGACAGGCAGTCGGCCTCGATCGTCGGCTACCTGACATCGAAGGAAGGGCTCTCCCTCGGCAAGGGCTACCTGATCGACGTCTTCGGCCCGGACGGCGCCCTGCTCCACCGCCAGGATTCGAGGCGCTAGATCTTGGCCTGCCGCTCCGCCTCGGCCGCCGCCGCCGTGAGCACGGCCTCCAGCAGACCGGGGAAGAGGGTCTCCAGCTCCTCCCGGCGCAGGGCGTTGAGCTTCGTGGTGCCGCGGTAGGTCTGGCGTACGACGCCGCTCTCTCGCAGCACGCGGAAGTGGTGCGTGGTCGTCGACTTGGTGACCGGCAGGTCGAAGTACGAGCAGGCCAGGTCCGCCGCCGAGGCGTCGAGGTCGCGGACGATGGACAGCCGGACCGGGTCGGAGAGCGCGTGCAGCACGCCCTCCAGGCGGATCTCGGCCGCCTCGGGGTGGGCGAGGGTGCGGGCCGCTTCCCGTTCCGTCATGTCCCTGCTCCGCTCACTCGGCTTGCTCCGGCTGCCATCGTACGAGAACCGTCGTAGGACCCCTGCCTACCAGGAGCGGTGGTACTGCTCGGGCGTGCGCAGGTCCCCGCCCAGCTCGGCGGCCGCGCGGCGGGCCCAGTACGGGTCGCGCAGCAGCTCCCGGCCCAGCAGGATGGCGTCGGCCTCGCCGTTGGCCAGGATCTTCTCCGCCTGTTCCGGTTCGGTGATCAGGCCGACGGCCGCCACGGGCAGGGAGGTCTCCGCCTTGACGCGGGCCGCGAAGGGCACCTGGTAGCCGGGTCCGAGGGGGATGGTCACGCCGGGGGCGAGGCCGCCGGTGGAGACGTCGAGGAGGTCCACTCCGTGCTCGTGGAGCAGGGCGGCCAGCCGGACCGTCTCGTCGGCGGTCCAGCCGCCTTCCTCCAGCCAGTCGGTGGCGGAGATCCGGAAGAACAGCGGGAGCTCCTCGGGCCACGCCGCCCGTACGGCGTCCACGACTTCGAGGGCGAAGCGGGTGCGGTTCTCGAAGGAGCCGCCGTACGCGTCGGTGCGCTTGTTGCTGTGCGGGGAGAGGAACTCGCCGATGAGGTAGCCGTGGGCGCCGTGGATCTCGACGACCTCGTAGCCCGCGGCCAGCGCGCGCTCGGTGGCCGCCACGAACTGGCCCTTGATTTCGGCGATCTCGTCGAGCGTCAGCTCGTGCGGCACCGGGTGGCCCTCCGCGAACGGGACCGCGCTCGGGGCGACCGGCTGCCAGCCGTGCGCCTCCGGTCCGACCGGGGCGCCGCCCTTCCAGGTGCGGTCGGTGGACGCCTTGCGGCCGGCGTGCGCGATCTGGATGCCGGGGACGGCGCCCCGGGCCTTGAGGAAGGAGGTGATCCGGCGCAGCGCCTCGACCTGCGTGTCGTTCCAGATGCCGAGGTCGTAGGGGGAGATCCGGCCCTCCGGGGAGACCGCGGTGGCCTCCTGGATGATCAGGCCGGTGCCGCCCACGGCGCGGGCCGCGTAGTGGGCGAAGTGCCAGTCGCCCGCCACGCCGGCGTTCGGGCCGAAGGCCTCGGCGCTGTACTGGCACATGGGGGCCATCCACACGCGGTTGGGGATGGTGACCGAACGCAGGGTGTGGGGCACGAAAAGGGCGGCGAAAGCGGCAGGGGCGGCGGAGGCAGCACTCATCAGGGATCTCCAGATGTCACCGGGCGCGCCGGGGATCGGCGGCTAAGTACGAGAGTCACCGTACTACGAAATCTCTCGTACTACGAGACCTGCCGTACAAGCTCGTCCAATTCCGCGCGCAGCGCCCCCGCCAGGGCCGCCAGGTCCGGGACGGCGGCCGCGTCGGCGACCAGGCCGTAGTGGACCGTGCCCTGATAGGTGGAGACCGCGACGGCGAGGGACTGGCCGTGGGCCAGCGGGGCGAGCGGGTAGACCTCGCGAACCCGGCTCCCGCCGAGCGTGAAGGCGAGCGGGGGCAACGGCACGCTGGTGACCAGGATGTCGAAGAGCAGGCGGGCGGCCTGGGCGACGAGGGGGCCGCCGAGCCGGTGACCCAGCGGGTGGACGTGATCGGCGAGGAGAGCGACGGCCCCGGCGCCCCGCGTGGGTCCCGCGTCCTTGTTGCGGTCCATGCCGGCGCGGACGGAGTGCAGGCGCCGCAGCGGGTCGGCCTCGGCGAGCGGGAGCCGCAGCAGGTAGCCGGAGAGCCGGTTCCCCGCGCCCGCCCCGGGCCTGCCCCGGCGGGACACGGGGATCAGGGCGCGCGGGCCCGGCCCGCTGGGCGCGGGGTCGCCGCGCCCGGCCAGCCAGCGCCGCAGCGCGCCGGCGACCAAGGCGATCAGCACGTCGTTGACGGTGCCGCCGGCGCCCTTGCGGACCAGGTTGACCTCGTCCAGGTCGAGCGCGAGGCCCGCGACGGTGCGGCTGCCGGTGCGGCCGCCCGCGAGCGCGGAGTCCGCGACGAGGGCCGCGGGAACCCCGAGCGGCAGTCCGCCCCGGGCCACCGCGGCGCCGATCTCCAGGGCCTGGCCCACGTCCTGAACCCGGGCCGCCAGGGCTCCGGGGAGCCGGCGCAGGGCGGAGCCGGCACGCTGCTCGGGGACCGGGCGCGCGGGAGTCCGTGGGGGCGGCGCCTGGTCGAAGCCGTCGAACAGGGCGGCGGCGAGCGCCAGGGCGCCCATCCCGTCCGCGAGGGCGTGGTGGAACTTGAACAGGACCGCGAAGGTTTCCGGGTCGGGGCCGGCCAGTACGTGCGCCTCCCAGGGCGGCAGTTCCCGGTCCAGCGGGCGCGCCATCAGCGGCCCGGCGGCGGCGTGCGGGTCCGCGGCGTCCGTGCGTACGAGGAACACGTGGCGGGCGGGGTCGAAGGCGGGGTCCGGCGACCAGGCGGCCGCGCCCAGCGGCAGCAGCACGTCGCGGATCCGGCGGCGCAGGCCCGGCACGGTGGCGCAGCGGGCGGCGAGCAGTTCGGCGGCGCGCTCGGCGGGATGTTCCGCGGCGCCGGGTCCGCCGCGTGCCGCGGCCTCGAAGACGGCGAGGGCGCCGAGGTGCATGGGGTGGGCGGCGGATTCGATCCGCCAGAAGGCGAGGTCGAGCGGGGAGAGGTGCTCGGTGGCCACTTAGGTCCTCTCGCGTGTGGCGGTGATGGCCTGAAGTCAATCCATTCCGAACACCTACATGCAAGTAGCAATGATTTCCTGTCGGTAAACGATCAGTATCGATCAGCTAATCCAGGCACCGGGCCGCCCGCCGGGCCACTGTCAGTGGGCGGGTGCAGACTGGCCGGAAAGAAGAGGTCCGAGTCCGGAGGTGCCGGCCATGGCCGAGGTACTGCTGCTCGTGGGAACCCGAAAGGGACTGTTCATCGGTCGTCGCCGCGGGGCCGGGCCGTGGGAGTTCGACGGGCCCCATTTCAACGCCGAGGCCGTGTACGCCGTGGCCGTCGACCGGCGGGGCCCGGTTCCCCGGCTGCTCGTCGGCGGGGACAGCTCGCACTGGGGGCCGTCCGTCTTCACGTCCGACGACCTCGGGGAGACCTGGCGGGAGCCCGCGGCCCCCGCCGTGAAGTTCCCCAAGGACACCGGCGCCTCGCTGGAGCGGGTCTGGCAGCTGCAGCCCGCCGGCCCCGAGGCGCCGGACGTGGTGTACGCGGGGACGGAGCCCGCGGCACTGTTTCGCTCCACGGACCGGGGCGAATCCTTCGAGCTGGTCCGCCCGCTGTGGGAACACCCGAGCCGCGACCAGTGGGTGCCCGGCGGTGGCGGCGAGGGCCTGCACACGGTGATCACCGACCCGCGCGACGCGGACGCGCTGACCGTGGCCGTCTCCACCGCGGGGGTGTTCCGCACCCGGGACGGCGGGGCCAGTTGGTCCCCGTCCAACGACGGGGTCTCGGCGGTGTTCCTGCCCGATCCACACCCCGAGTTCGGCCAGTGCGTGCACAAGATCGCCCCGGACGCCGGGGACCGGGACCGGCTGTACCTGCAGAACCACTGGGGCGTGTACCGCAGCGACGACTCCGGCACCCGGTGGACGGACATCGGCGGCGGGCTGCCCTCGGACTTCGGCTTCGCGGTGGCCGCCCACCCGCACCGGGCGGACACCGCGTACGTCTTCCCCCTCAACGCCGACTCCGACCGGGTCCCGGCCGAACACCGGTGCCGGGTCTTCCGCACCCGGGACGCCGGCGCCACGTGGGAGCCGCTTTCCAAGGGGCTGCCCGCCGGGGACCACTACGGCACGGTGCTGCGCGACGCCCTGTGCACCGACGACGCGGACCCGGCGGGGATCTACTTCGGCAACCGCAACGGCGAGCTGTACGCCAGTCACGACGAAGGCGAGAGCTGGGAGTTGCTGGCCGAGCACCTGCCGGACGTCCTGTGCGTACGGGCGGCCGTGCTGGAGGGGTAGGGCCCCGCGGGCCGGCCCGAGTCCGCGCCGGGCGCGTGCCGGTCAGCCGGTCAGGCGCCCGGCCTGACGCACGGCCTGCGAGAGCTGCCGTACGGCGGGGTCCTCGGTTCGGCCGGCCAGCCGTTCCGCGTGCCCCGCGAGGCTGCTCAGCGAGACCGCGCCCGGCACCCGCTCCCAGCCGCCGCCCCGTTCGCGCAGCGCCGACGCGAAGTAGGCCGCGACCGCGGTGACCTGGAGGCGCGGGGGCGCCTCGGTCCACAAGTCCCCCGCCAGCGCGGCCGCTTCGACCCGGCCGGACTCCTCGTGCGGTGCCCGCGTGCGCGGGTCGAGCCAGCGCACCGTCGCCGTCGCCACGTGCCCGGCGGCGCCGGGGCGCAGCTTCACCGCGTACAGGGCGGTCACGGTGTGGCCGGAGCCGACCTCGCCGCCGTCCACGGTGTCGTCGCGGAACGCGTCGTCGTCGACACGGCGGTTGTCGTAGCCGATCAGTCGGAACCGCTCGACCGTCGCCGGGTCGAAGGAGACCTGCGCCTTGGCGTCGCGGGCCCGCAGCTGCACCTGCGCGGGGAGGTCGTCGCAGAAGACCTTGCGGGCGCCTTCGATGTCGGAGACGTAGGTGGTGTGGCCGTCGCCGCGGTCGGCGAGCCGTTCCATGAAGGCGTCGTTGTACTCGCTGCCGACGCCCACTCCGAACAGGGTGATCCCGTGAGCGGTCCGGGCGTCGGCGACCCGCTTCAGGATGGTGTCGGCGGAGGTGGCGCCGGAGTTGGCGAGGGCGTCGGAGAGCAGGACGACCCGATTGGTGGCGCCCGGCCGCAGTCCCTTGACCGCGACGTCGTACCCGCGTGTGACGCCCGCTTCCACGTTGGTGGAATCGGCGGTGCGCAGTCCGTCGACGACCCTGTGGATCTGGTCGCGGTGGCCTTCGACGCGGGTCATCGGCAGCCGGGTCTGGGCACTGCCGCTGAAGGTGACGACGGCGACCGAGTCGTCCTCGCGCAGCCGGTCGGTCATCAGGTTCATGGAGGTGCGGACGAGGTCGAGGCGCCCGGGCTCGGCCATGGAGCCGGAGACGTCCACGACGAAGGTGAGGGCGGCGGGCGGCCGCCGGTCCGCGCCGTCCGTACCGCCCCCGGCGGAGCGGGTGGCGAGTCCCACACGCACCAGCGACCAGCTCGGGTCGGTGGTGCGGGCTCCGTCGACGGTGACCGAGAAACCGTCGCCGTCGGGCTCCGGGTAGTCCTGCCGGAAGCTGTTGACGAACTCCTCGGGGCGCACGTTGCCGGGGTCGGGCAGGCTGCCGTCGGCGAGGGTGCGGCGGGCGTAGCCGTAGCTGGCGGTGTCCACGTCGAGCGCGAAGGTGGAGAGGTAGTCGGCGGGCGGCTTGGTCACGCTCCGCCCGTCGCTCTCGCCCTCCTGACCGCCGCCTCCGGGGAAGGAAGCGGCGGGCGCCGGCCGGGAGTCGGTGCCGTTCGCGCCCCGGTCGACGGTCCGGTACTCGCCGCCGGATCCACAGCCGGTCAGCAGGACGGCGCCGACGGCGAGTGCGGCGATCAGCCGGGCGGGGGTTCCGCCCGGGGCCGAGCGGGGTGCTTGGGGTGCTCTGGACGTGCGGTCCTCATGGGGCTTCATGCCGTCTCCCTCGAAGCGTCGTCGGTGTTGAATCTGACGCGCGGGAGGGGCTGTTGGAGCCTTCGAAGCCATTGCGAACGAGTATCGAAGCGACAACGGCAGGCGGAACGTCAAGGTCAGGTGTCGATTTCGACGACGTCCCGCATCGGCGAGGTCCCGAATCGACTACGGCAGGCGCCAGTCCACCGGCTGGGCGCCCTGGCGGGCCAGGAGATCGTTGGTGCGGCTGAAGGGCCGCGAGCCGAAGAAGCCGCGGTCCGCCGACATCGGAGACGGGTGGGCGGACTCGATCGCCGGGAAGTCCTGCAGGAACGGCCGCAGGTTGCGGGCGTCGCGCCCCCACAGCACGGACACCAGTGGCTTGCCGCGGCCGGCCAGTGCGCGGATGGCCTGCTCGGTCACTTCCTCCCAGCCCTGGCCGCGGTGGGCTCCGGGCTTGCGGGGCGCCGTGGTGAGCGCCCTGTTGAGCAGGAGCACGCCCTGTCGGGTCCAGGGCGTCAGGTCGCCGTTGGAGGGCCGGGGCAGTCCGAGGTCGGTGTGCAGTTCCCGGAAGATGTTCTCCAGGCTTCCCGGCAGTTGGCGCACGTCGGGCGAGACGGCGAAGCTGTGGCCGATGGCCATGCCGGGAGTCGGGTAGGGGTCCTGCCCCACGATCAGGACGCGCACCTCGTCGAAGGGCTGCTGGAAGGCGCGCAGGACGTTCGCCCCAGCCGGCAGGTAGGTGCGACCTGCCGCGATCTCGGCGCGCAGGAAGTCGCCCATGGCCGCGATGCGGCCGGCCACTGGGCGCAGGGCCTCGGCCCAGCCGGGCTCGACGAGTTCGTTCAACGGAAGAGCTGCCACAAAGGATCACTCTACTGGCGCAGGGGCTCCCTTCCCGAACTCGGCCGGCGGGATAAAGTACGACCGCCCGGTTTCTCCCCTCGGCCTCCCGACCGTATCTGATATTCCTCGGATAAATGCGGACAGATGCCGCCGGAGAAGGCCCTCCCGAACACCTGGTTCCGAGAAGCCAGTAGCATGCGGCGCCATGAGCTCCCCCACTGGGCCCGCAAATGGCCTGCCCGTACGAATGCCGCGACCCCGCCAGACCGGACGGCACCGCCGGCCCGAGCCCGCGGCGGCGCCCGAGGGCGCGCCCGCGCTGGTGCTCGCCGTGCCCGGTGCCCCCTCTGCCGCCTCGCGGGGGCTGGCGGAAGAGATCATCAGCATCGGCCGTTCCGAGCTGCCGGGCCTGGACGCCCGGATCGGCTTCCTCGACGGTGACGACGATTCCGAGTTCCCCTCGCTGTCCGGCGTGCTGAGCGCCGTCGCGACCGAGCGTGCCGCGCGCGCGGAGTTCGCCCGCGCCGCCGGCCACGAGGTGCCCGCGCCGACCGGCCCCGACGCCGTGGTCGTACCGCTGTTGGTCGGTCCGGACGGCGGTCTGCTGCGCCGGGTCCGCCAGGCGCTGATGGACTCCTCGGCCGCCGCCGAGCTGGCCGACGTACTCGGCCCGCACCCGCTGCTCGCGGAGGGCCTGCACGTGCGGCTCTCGGAGGTGGGCCTGGCCCGCGCGGACCGCGCCCGGCTCTTCACCGTGACCACCGCCGCCGACGGCATCGTGCTGGCCACCACCGGTGGCGAGGAGGCCGTCCAGGCCGCCGGCATCACCGGCATGCTGCTCGCCGCCCGCCTCGCGGTGCCGGTGCAGGCCGCCGCGCTCGACCAGGAGGGCTCGGTGGCCGCGGTCGCCGAGCAGCTGCGCCGCGAGGGCTCCACCCAGCTCGCGCTCGCCCCGTACCTGATCGGCCCGGAGGCCGCCGAGGGGCTGCTGGACACCGCGTGCAAGGAGGCCGACTGCGCCGCCGCCGAGGTGCTCGGCGCCTACGGTGCGCTCGGCAAGCTGGCCGTCGCGCAGTACTCCGCGGCCCTCGGGATCACGCAGGGCGCCTCTGCGCACTGATCGCCCGCACCACGCGCAGGAGGGCCCGCCGCCGGAATTCCGGGGGCGGGCCCTCCTGCGCGTGGGCTAGCCGAGCAGGACGCAGGTGGCGGCGGGTACCGGTAGCGACCCGGCACGCCGGGGCTGCCCGGTCTCCGGGTCCACGTCGAACCAGGTGACGTCCCCCGAGCGCTCGTTGGCCGCGTAGAGCCGGTTGTGCCGGGGGTCGAGGGCGAGGTCGCGGGGCCAGTGACCCCCGCAGTCCACCGCGCCCGTGAGGCGGGGCTTCTCGGGGCCGTCGGCGAGCGAGAGGGTGAGCAGGGTGTCCGCGCCGCGCACGGCGACCCAGACGAAGCGCCCGTCGTGCGCGACCACGACGGCGGAGGGATAGGCCCTCACGGCCCCCGGGACGACCCCCGGGACGACCCCTGGGGCGGCCCCTGAGGCGCCCTCCGCGGCGAGCGGAACCTCCGCGACCGGTTCCAGCCTCCCCGCCTCCGCGTCCCACCGGCAGACGGTCAGCAGCGGCCTCAGCTCGTTCACCAGGTACGCCACCTCCCCGTCGGGATGGAAGACGAGGTGGCGCGGGCCGTTGCCGGGGGTCAACGCGGTCTCGGAGTGCGGCCGCAGCGTGCCGGCGTCTTCGTCCAGCGCGCAGACCCGTACGGAGTCGGTGCCGAGGTCCACGCTCAGCACCCAGCGGCCGCCCGGGTCGGGGAGCACCTGGTGGGCGTGCGGACCCTCCTGGCGCTCGGGGTCCGGGCCCGACCCCCGGTGGTGCAGTACTCGCGGGGGCCCCGTCAGGGAGCCGTCCTCGGTGATGGCGACCGCGCCGACACCGCCCGAGGTGTAGTGGGCGGTGAGCAGCCACGGCCAGGCCTCGGCGAGGTGGGTGGGGCCCGCGCCGCCCACGGGCACGGGGGCTCCGAGCGGTCGTAGCCCCCGGCCGTCCGCGACGAAGGCGCCGACCATCCCCTCGCTGCTCTCGCTCACCGCGTAGAGCACCCCGATGTGCACTCCTTCCACGAGGTACGAGGGGTCGGCCAGCACGTCGGTCGTGGAGAGCTCCGTCAGGGCGCCGGTCGCCGGGTCGAGGGCGGCGGTGGTGATGCCGCGCCCGCCCGCCGAGGTGAACGAGCCGATGTAGACCCGGTGTTCTTCCTCGAAGGCCGTGTTGTCGCCCATGCCGTGTCCCTCCGCCGATCGGTCCGGAGCCGACCGTAACAGAAGGTCTAGACCAAGTCGCGCCCCTGGGCCCTTTCCTGCGCGCCGGGATGGTGGACGTACGCCGTGCTGCTCGGCCGGTCCTCGTAGGTGCGGTGGAAGACCGGGGTCGCGGAGCCGGAGATCGGCGGCACGATCCAGGACCAGTCCGCGCCCACTTCGCGCCCCTTGCGCTCCTCCCGTTCCATGTGGGACAGGAAGCGCCGGGATTCGGTGTGGTGATCGGCGATCGTGACCCCGGCGCGGTCGAAGGAGTGCAGCACCGCCCGGTTGAGCTCGACGAGCGCGCGGTCCTTCCAGAGGGAGCGCTCGGTGGCGGTGTCCAGCCCGAGGCGGCGGGCGACCGCCGGCAGCAGGTTGTACCGGTCGGTGTCGGCCAGGTTGCGGGCGCCGATCTCGGTGCCCATGTACCAGCCGTTGAAGGGGGCCGCCGGATAGTGGATGCCGCCGATCTCCAGGCACATGTTGGAGATGGCGGGTACGGCGTGCCAGCGCAGCCCCCAGTCCGCCCAGCCGTCGCCCTCGGGGTGCTCGATCGGCACCTCCAGCACGGCGTCCGCCGGGACGTCGAACCAGCGGGGTTTGTCGTCGACGCCCTGCACCACGAGCGGGAGCAGGTCGAAGGGGGTACCGGAGCCACCGGCCCAGCCGAGCCGGAGCAGGGATTCGGTGAGTGCCGCGTTTCGGGCGTCGCCGACCGTTATCGACGGGTGGTCGCCGTAGCCGGCGTACCGGACGAGCTGCTCGCTCCAGATCAGCGGGCCGGGGCTGTCCGGGGTGTCCGGGGCGAAGACCGTGATCGTGGGCCGGACCCGACCGCCGTTGGTGGCCTCGCGCAGGTGCTCGAAGCACTCGGCGGCGATCTCGTCGGCTTCGACGAGCTCGCGGCGGTCGCGGACCCGCAGCGAGTTCCAGTAGAGCCGGCCTATGCAGCGGTTGCTGTTGCGCCAGGCGACCCGGGCGCCGTGGACCAGTTCCTCAGGGGTGTGCCGGTAGGTGCCGGTCTCCGCGAGCTCGGCCCGCACGGCGGCGAGCCGAGCACGCGGATCACCGGCGTCGTGGCTCTCCCTGTGGAAGAGTCGGATGAACTCCTCGGCCGCTTCCCACACCTGAGCGGTGGTGGAGCGCTGTTGAAGTATTTCCATTCCGGGCGGTTACCCCCTGTCCGACCAGATCCACCCTGTACATGCCGGATGAATGTGCAATGAACAATCACCCTTTGTACATGCCGCAGGTCAGCGGCGTGTGGCAGGCGCGCCCGGAACACTCCTCCGTGTGATCTTCGACGATCGGACTGCGGGGCGGGCGCTACGGGGCGTACGATCCGCCAGGGTCCGGGAGTTGACCGTGTGGCACCACGCGCCCGAGGGTACTCAGCCGCAGGGCCTGGTCATGAAGAGCGCCCGCTCGCCGGCCGCGGGCGTACCCCCGTACAGGGTGGTGTCGAGACCGCAGAGGACGAATCCCATGCGTCGATACGCGTGCACGGCCGGGGCGTTGACGGTGCTCACCTCCAACCAGAGGTGTTCGGCACCCCGTTCGCGGGCGAACTCCGCAGCGCACTCCATCAGCGCGCGCCCGATGCCCCGGCCCCGACGGTCGGGCGCGACCTCGATGTCCTCGATGGTGAGGCGGCGGTTCCAGGCGGCGTAGCCGACGGCGACGAAGCCGCACAGCCGCTCGCCGTCCAGGGCCACGTACGTACGCGCGTCCCCGCTCCCGTCGGCGCCGGAGCCGCGGCCGAGCCCCTGCTCGTCGTGCTCCTCGGGCGGGAACTCCTTGTACACCGGCGGGTCCACGGGAACCTCTTGGAGCAGGAAGCCGAGGCCGGCCTCGGCGGGGGCGACCTCGAAGACCGTGTCGGTGGTGAAGGACCCGTCCAGGGCCTCGATGGCACCCGCGTCCTGCGGGCGGGCGGGGCGGTAGACGATGCCGTCGGCGGAGCCGTGTGCGATGGTCATGAGATCCACGGTACGCAAAAAATCCCCCGGCCGAATTCGCTGCCGAGGGACGAGAGAGCGTATATTGATTGATTCACGCGTTGACTGGAAACAAAAGCGTGAACAACCTTACGAGGACACTGTAGCGCGGTGGGAGTGCAATTGTCAACCGAGGAATTCCGGAAAGAGCAGCAATTCGTCACGGACCTCTATCGGCGCCTCGACGACCTGCGTGACCAGGCCGAACGTACCGTCGAGCGGGCGTTGCGCGATGTCGGGAACGGGGCCCAGACGCGCCTGGAGCGCGATATCCTCGTGGCCGAGCAGTCCGACCTGCAAGCCGCTCTGAATGCCGGAGAGAACGGCCTCTGTTTCGGCCGTTTGGAGTTCTCCGACGGCCGTGACCACCACATCGGGCGGATCGGAATCCGCGCGGACGACACGGAGCGCACCCCGCTCGTCCTGGACTGGCGGGCCGAGGTGGCCCGCCCCTTCTACCTCGCCACCGGCCACACCCCCATGGGGCTGCGGCGCCGTCGCCACATCAGCAGCCGAGGACGGGTCGTCACCGCGCTGCACGACGAGATCCTCGACCTGACGGACCCCGAGCGCACCGGGTACGAGGGGCCCGACGCGGACGCCGTGCTGCTCGCGGCGCTCGACGCCGCCCGCACCGGCCGGATGCACGACATCGTGCGGACCATCCAGGCCGAGCAGGACCGGATCATCCGCTCCACGCACCGCGGGGTGCTGGTCGTCGAGGGCGGCCCGGGCACCGGGAAGACGGCGGTCGCGCTGCACCGCGCCGCGTACCTGCTGTACGCCCACCGGGAGTTGCTGGCCAGGCGCGGCGTGCTGATCGTCGGGCCGGGCCCGGCCTTCCTCGGCTACATCGGCGGGGTGCTCCCGGCGCTCGGCGAGACGGGTGTCCTGCTCGCCACTCCCGGCGAGCTGTTCCCCGGGGTGCACGCCACGGGAACCGACCGGCCCGGGGCCCCCGCGGTGAAGGGCCGGGCGGGGATGGCGGAGGTGCTGGCCCGGGTGGTCGCCGACCGGCAGTGCCTGCCGGAGACGGTGCCGCCCGGCCGCGGCGAGGAGTACGACGCGGTCCCCGAGCCCGCGCTGGAGATCGACCACGACGACTACGGAACCCTGCTGCTGGACCGCACCATGGCCCACGAGGCCCGGGACCGGGCCCGCGCCACCGGACTGCCGCACAACCAGGCCCGTGCCGCCTTCGCGTTCCCGATCATCGACGCGCTCACGGCGCAGCTCGCCGACCGGCTGGGCGCCGATCCGTACGGCGGCCCGAACCTGCTCGGCCCGGACGACGTCGCCCAGCTCGGCAAGGAGATCGCGATGAGTCCCGCCGTCCACGCGGCGATCGACTCGCTGTGGCCCTCCCTCACCCCGCAACAGCTGGTCGCCGACTTCCTCGCGGAGCCCACGCACCTGCCCCCGCACGAGGCCGAGCTGATCCGGCGCGAGCCCTCGGCGCGGCCGGACTGGACCCCGGCCGACGTGCCCCTGCTGGACGAGGCCGCCGAGCTGCTCGGGGAGGACGACAGCGCGCGGCGGGCCGCCGAGGAGCGCGCGCGGGCACAGCGCGTCGCGTACGCGCAGGGGGTGCTGGACCTGTCGCAGGGCTCGGAGTCGTACGAGTTCGAGGACGAGGAGAACGAGTTCCTCGCGGCGCACGACATCATCGACGCCGAACGGATGGCCGAGCGGCACGAGGAGGTCGATCACCGCAGTACGGCCGAGCGGGCGGCGGCGGACCGCACCTGGGCCTTCGGGCACGTCATCGTGGACGAGGCGCAGGAGTTGTCCGAGATGGCCTGGCGGCTGCTGATGCGGCGCTGCCCGACCCGGTCGATGACCCTGGTCGGCGATCCCGCGCAGACCGCCGAGGAGGCGGGGTGCGGGTCCTGGGAGCGGATTTTGTCCCCGTACGTTGGCGAGCGCTGGGAGTTGGTCCGCCTCGGGGTCAACTACCGTACGCCCGCCGAGATCATGGAGGTGGCCGCGGCCGTGCTGCGGGAGCGCGATCCCGGTTTCAGGCCGCCGAGCTCGGTGCGGTCCACCGGGGTACGGCCCTGGGCGCGCGCTGCGGGTGATCCGGCGGGCGCGCTCGCGCGGGCGGTGGAGGCGGAGCGGCCCGCGGAGGGCCGGCTCGCGGTGATCGCCCCGCGCTCCCTGCACGCGGAGCTGGCCGCCGTACTGCCGGAGGTACGGGAGGACGCGGAGCCGGATCTGACCCAGGACGTGGTGCTCCTGGACCCGCGCCAGGCCAAGGGGTTGGAGTTCGACACGGTGATCGTGGTGGAACCGGCCGACTTTCCGCCGAGCGACCTTTACGTGGCCCTGACCCGGGCCACCCAGTCCCTCGGGGTACTGCACTCCCCCGGCCGGCTCCCGGCGGGCCTGCACCGGCTCGGGCCCGACGACCGCGCGGAGGGTTGATCCCCACGTCGTGACCGGCGCCGCGAAGCGGCCGTCCCCTTCCTCTCTCAGGAGGAACGGGCGGCCGTTTCCGCACGGTTCGCCCGGGCGTCCTGTACGTCGAGCACGGCCTGGAACTGCTCGCGCGCCTCACGGATGCGCCCTGCCGCCAGGTAGGAGCGGCCCAGCCGGCTGCGGATGTCCATCTCAAGCCAGTCGTACCCGGGTTCGGTGAGCGGGGACAACAACTGGTGTTGTGACAGGGCCTGGTGGTGGAGGGCGATGGCGGCGCTCGGGTCTCCCTCACCCTGGTGTGCCGTACCCAGCCGGGTCAGGCTGCGCGCGCAGAGGAAGACGTCCCCGCCCTGCGCGACCAGGTCGACGGCCTCGCGGAGCAGGCGCTTGGCCTCCCCGTACCGGCCGAGACGGAGGTGGATGTCGGCGGCGCAGCTCAGGACCCTGCCGGTCATGCGCGGTCGGCCGCCCGCCTCGGCGTGGGTGCGCGCATCGGCGAAGGAGGCCAGCGCCTCGTCGTTGCGTCGTTCGTACTGGTGGGCGAGGCCCTGGATGACGAGTGCCATGGAGGCGACCCAGTCGTTGCGCGGCCGCCGGGACGCCTCGGTCACCGCGGTGACATGGTCGAGCGCCCGGCCGGCTTCGCCCAGGCTGAGGTGGAGGGCGCCCAGCCCGGCCAGGGTCCTGGCCTCTTCGCAGGGGTCGGGTCCGAGCCGGGCGAGGTCCAGTGCCTCGGTGAACAGGGCGCGCGCCCGCTTGTACCGGCGCTGGTGGAGGCAGGTGTAGCCCAGGCAGTTGCGCAGGGCGAGGGCCATGCGCCGGTCGGTGGCCTCGTCCACGTGCGCGAGCGCGATCTCGAGCGCGGTCTGGCTCTCGTGGTAGCGGCCCTGCCGTACGAAGTAATCGCACAGCGCCTCCGCGATCCAGCAGGCGTAGTCGGCTTCGCCGAGGGCCGCGGCGTGTCCGACGACGTCCGCGAGCTCACCGCCGGCCGCGTCCAGCCAGGCCTCCGCCTCCCGCCAGTCCGTGAACGCCGCGCCGGTGGCCCGGGGGCCCTCGGGGAACGCGCCGGCGCCCCAGTCGCTGGTGGTGCGGGCGGCGTCGAGGTAGAGCCGGAGCGCGGCCGTCCGCGCGCCGGCGGCCTCCTCGGGCTCGGCTTCCGCGACGCGCCGCGCGTGCACGCGGACCAGGTCGTGCAACCGGTAGCGGCCGGGGCGCGGCTGCTGAAGCAGGCTCGTGTCGACGAGGCTCTCCAGAACCCCCTCGGTGTCGTACGGCGACCATCCGAGCATGGCCGCCGGCGTCAACACGTCGAACTCGACCGTCGGGGCCAGGCCCAGGGCCCGGAATCCGCTCCGCTGCTCGGGTGTCAGCTGGTCGTACGACAGCCTGAAGGCCGCCTCGACGCTGCGGCCCCCGACGCTCAACTCGCCGAGCAGGCGGTCGTCGTCCGCCATGCGGCCCACCAGGTGGCCCACCGTCCAGCTGACGCGGTTCTGCAGCCGTGACCCGGCGATGCGCAGCGCCAGCGGCAGTCCGTCGCACAGCCCGACCAGCCGGTCCGTGGCCTCCGGTTCCCTGCTCGCGCGCTCCTCTCCGATGAGGTGCGTGAGCAGGGACACGGCGTCCCCGCTCGTCAGGGGCTCCAGGGTGACGCGCCGGTCGGCGTCCAGTTCGCCGAGCCTGCGCCGGCCCGCCACCAGCACCCTGCTGCCCGAGCCCGCGGGCAGCAACGGCCGGACCTGGTCGGCGTCCAGGGCGTCGTCCAGCACGAGGAGCAGCCGTAGCGGGCTGGTCGCCGCGCGCCAGGCGGCGGTGAGTTCCTCGAGGTCGCTCGGCAGCTCGCCGTGGGCCGCGCCGAGGGAGCGCAGCAGGCGCTGGAGCGCTTGCTCCGGTGACTGGCGCCGTCCAGTGCTGTGCGCGCGCAGGTCCACGAACAGGCAGCCGTCCGGGTACTGGGCGCTGAGTTCGCGGGCGGCGCGGACGACGAGCGAGGTCTTGCCGACTCCGGCGGTGCCGTCCACCGTCACGATCGACACGGATCCGGCCGGGGACGGGGCGGTCAGCCGCGCCAGTTCGGCTTCCCGACCGATCAGGCGGCCGGCGTCGCCCGGCAGGTCGTTGACCGCGGGGCGGGGCCCGGGCCGAGCGGGGGCGGGAGGCGGGGAAGGGGGAGGAGACGGGGATGCGACGGGCCTCGATTCCGCCGGGCGGAGGAGGCGTACGTCTTCCCGCCGGAGCACCGCCTGGTGCGCGCGCCGGAGTTCTTCGCCCGGATCGACACCCAGTTCGTCCCTCAGGCGCCTGCGCAGGTCCTCGTACACGTTCAGGGCCTCGGCCTGGCGGTCGCAGCCGTGCAGGGCGCGCATGCGCAGCGCGGCGAGGGGTTCGTCGCAGGGAGCGGCCGCGGACAGGGCGGCGAGTTCGTCCAGCGTTTCGGTGAAGCGGCCCAGCAGGACCAGGCATTCGAGCCGGTCGCGCCGTACCGTGCGCAGGCGCTCGAGGAGCCGCTGCCGCTCGGCGTCGGCGTACGGTCCCGGCAGCCCGGCGAGCGGCTCGCCGTCGAACAGGGCGAGCGCCGCGGACAGCCGGTCCACCGCGGCGGCCGGATCGCCGGACACCTTGGCGCGCCGGGCGTGGGAGGCCAGCTCGGCCAGGTCGTCGACGTCGAGCCGGACCCCGCCGGCGGCGAACCGGTAGCCGCCCCGTTCCCCGCGGATCACGGAATCCGCCGGCGCGGTGCCCTCCTCGTCGAGTCGCTTGCGGAGCCCGTACACGTAGCTGGGCAGGACCTTGAGCCCGGAGCCCGGTGGCTTGTCGCCCCAGACCCCGTCGAGCAGCTGCTCACCGCTCACCAGGTGGTCGGGGCGCAGCGCCAGTGCGGCCAGGACGGCCTGTTGCCGGACGGGCCCGAGAGCGAGCCCTGTGCCGTCCCGCCAGGCCCGCACGGTGCCGAGCACGGCGAGCCGTAGCCGCCGACGAGATCCCGCCCCCACTCCTAAATCCTCCACCCCGCGCCGCACATCATCAAAACTTCATCCGCATTGCAGCGTCCCCCGCGATGGTTCCACAAGCGCGGCGGCCCTACGAGGGGGTTCGGCCGCCGCCATGACCGAGGAAGGAGCACGAACATGACCGTCATCGACGGATCTCTCACGACGCTGCTGAAGACGCGGGGGCTCTTCCTCACACGGGAGCGGGGCGATGCCGCCGGGATCGTGTACATCTGCGTGGACGACGGGCTCCCCGGCGGCTATCCCGTCGGCTACGTCGTTCCGTCGCGTGCGGGGACCTGGTTCGCGTACGCCCGGGCCCGCGCCGGTCGTGTCTTCGCCTGCGACCAGGTGGACGCCGGCCTGTCGGGCATCGAGGCTGCCGTACGTGCCGTGCTGGACCACGCCCGGTACGGGGACGTCCTGTACGCCCTGGCACGGGAGAGCGACTCCGGGGCCGTGTACACCGCCGAGCTGCCGCGCGACCGGGCCGCCTGGCTCGCCTCGCTGTGCGCGCCGGGAGGCATCACCCACGTCGGTGACGACAGGGTCCGGCTGACCGGACCGGCCGTCGCGTACCTGCGGGGCCTTCCGGAACGCCTCGGCTGCCATGTGGACGCGGAGGACCGCATCTGGCTGGCGGGAGAGCCGTACCGGCTGATCCGCGCGACCCGGTAGGACCGGAAACCGGGCGTAGCGAGCCGGCGTCGGTCGTGGCGGCCGAGGCGCCCGGTGGTGGCAGATGCGGGACGGACCGGTGCGGCCGCATCCGCCCACACGGGGTGCGTGGTGCCCGGGACCGCTAGGCCCTGTCGTCAAATTCCCGTCGTCGCCCGAAGGGCGGCGCCGCGGCGTCTGGTGCGTGCTCTCGGCGTGCCGGGCGGAAGCCCTCGTACTGGACGTACTTGGGCTTTCGCCCGGTGCGGCGAGAGTGCGTGCCAGGCGTCGCGGGGCAGACGCGAATTTGACGACAGGCCCTAGCGGGCCGGCTGCTGCTGGGTGACGCAGTGGATGCCGCCGCCTCCGGCGCCGAGGTAGTCGGTGTTCAGTTGTACGACGGTCCGGCCGGGGAAGAGCCGGACGAGCGTTGCCTTGGCGGCGGCATCCACGGTGGCGTCGCCGAACTGGGACGAGATGACCGCCCCGTTGCACACGTAGTAGTTGGCGTAGGCCGCGACGAAGTCCGGGCTGCTCGACCGGATCTTGTAGTAGTCCGGGCCCTGCAGCTTGGCGACCGCCATCGGGGTGCCGGTGGCCGTCGTGGACGTGGACAGGATCTGGTACTGCTGCCGCGCGTCCTTCGCGTAGGCGTCGTTGTCCGTCGCCATCGGCATCTGCACGAGCGCGCGCCCCGGCGCGAGGAAGCGGGACGTGGCGTCGACGTGGTCGTCGGTGATGTCCTGGTTGTAGACCCCGTCGAACCAGATGACCTTGGACGCTCCGTACGCACCGCACATCGCGGCTTCGATCCGGGTCTGCGACATCCCGGGGTTGCGGTTGGAGTTGACGATGCTGCTCCGGGTCGCCATCAGGGTCCCGGCGCCGTCCTGTTCGATCGCCCCGCCCTCCGCCACCAGGTCGGCGTACGTGATCGGCACTCCGGCGTAGGCGGCGATCTTCTCGGCGACGAGCTCGTCCCTGGAGTGCGTCTGCTTGTTGCCCCAGCCGTTGAAGTTCAGGCCGACGGCGTCGAGACCGCCGGCTCCGTTCGTACGGAAGACGGGCCCCGTGTCGCGCATCCAGCAGTCGTCGACGGCGATGGACGTGATCACCGTGACCGTCGGTCCGCACATCGAACGGGCCTTGGACGCGCTCGCGGGGTTGGCGCACATGACGACCGGCTCGTACTTCGCGATCGTCTTCGCGATCAGCGCGATGTTCGCCTGGACGCCTCCGAGCTTGCCCCGCCAGATGGTGGTGCTGTCCGGCCAGGCCATCCAGGTCCGGGTGTGCGGTACGTCCTCGGCCGGGACCACGAACGCTCCCGCCGAGGGCGACTGACCTGCGCGCGACGCGGCCCGTGCCGGGCCTTCGGCCGCCCCCAGCGCGGCGCCGGCCGCGGCGAGGGCCGCGGCGGTGAGGAATCCGCGTCGACCGAGGGCTCCGGCTCCCGGCGGTCTGCCTGCTGCGTGATCGTTCATCTACGCCTCCTGTGTCAACTGCCCACGGTCGCCCCGTGGTTGGCCGGAAAGCTATTACTGACCGAGCGCTCGGTCAATATTCTTGGCCTCACTTCTCGCGGGCCGCCGGCCCGCCGGCGATGGCGATCTCCCGTGGTCCGCGGAAACTCCCAGGTGGCGGTCGGTCACTCGGTAGAGTTGCGCCATGGCAGCCCCTCCGAAGAAGCCTCAGACCTCCGTGTCCGTCCCGGCCGCCCGGACGGGACGGCCCCGCGTCTCGGCCAAGGGAGAACAGACGCGCGCGCGGCTGATCGCGGCCGCGCGGACGCTCCTCGGCGGCGAGATGAGCGCACGTTTCACGACGCGCAACGTCGCTGCCCTGTGCGGGGTGTCGCACGGTATGTGCCACTACCACTTCGAGGACCGTACGGACCTCATCCTGGCGGTGATCGAGGACATCCGGCCGGAGTGGATCTCCCCCTTGGAGGAGGCGGTGGAGGCCCCCGGCGCCTTCGCGGAACGCGCGGAGCGCGTCGTACGGTTGCTGACCCAGGGGGAGAGCGCGGACCTGTCGCACCTTCACTCGGCGCTGCACTGGCACGCGTTGAACGACGAACGCGTGCGCGTGAGCCTGGAGGCCGAATACCGGCGTTGGCGCGGCTGCTTCGTCCGCCTCTTCCAGGTGCTGGCCGACGAGCGGGGTGACGGCATCGACCCGCGGCCGCTCGGCGAGGCGGTGGCCGCCGCCGTGGACGGACTGGCCGCCATCCAGTCCCTCGACGCCGAAGTCGACGCCGAGTCCGTCTTCCGCACCCTGATCGGCACGCTCGCCGCGGGGGCCTGAGCGGGCCGCCGTCCCCGGCTCCCCCTGTCCCCCGGCTACCGCAGGGCCCGGCGGGCCGCCGCGATCCGGTCGGGGTCCCAGCCGGGCCGGGGAACCGACTCCAGGAGCAGCCGGGTGTAGGGGTGTTCGGGTGCCGCGAGCACCGAGGCGGTGGGGCCCGCCTCGACGATGCCGCCGTGGCGCATGACGATCACGTCGTCGGTGACGCAGCGGACCACGCCGAGGTCGTGCGTGATGAACAGGTAGCCGATCGCGGTCTGTTCCCGGATGTCCGCCAGCAGATTGAGGATCTGTGCCTGCACCGACACGTCGAGGGCCGCGACGGCCTCGTCCAGGACGAGTACGGCCGGTTCCACGGCCAACGCGCGGGCGATGGCGACGCGCTGGCGCTGGCCCCCGGAGAGTTGGCGGGGCAGGGCGTCGGCGGCGCGGGTTCCCAGTCCGACCTGGTCGAGCAGTTCGCGGACGCGCCGCGTGTGGTCCGCGCCGGGAAAGTGCAGGCGCAGGGTTTCGCGCAGTACTGCCTCGACGCTGGTGCGCGGGTCCAGGGAGAGGTAGGGGTCCTGGAAGACCATCTGCACTTCGCGGGCTCGGGCGAGGCGCTGTGCTCGACCGCGGGCGGCTCCCGTGCGGTCGCGGCCCTGTACGAGGACCTGGCCGGCATCGGCCCGTTCCAGGCCCACGATGATCCGGGCCGTGGTGGTCTTGCCCGATCCGGACTCGCCCACGATGCCGAGGGAGCCGCCCTCGCGTAGGGTGAACGACACGTCGTCCACGGCCCGTACGTGTCCGTAGGCGCGGTGCAGACCCGTCACTTCCAGCACGTCGTCAGGCATCGACGGCGCTCCCTTCGAGCCGGTCGCTGCGGTGGCACGCCGCGCGGTGTCCGGGTGTGCCGGGTGCGGGCAGCGGCTGGGGGGCCTGTTCGTCGCACACCTCGCCGGCGAGGGGGCAGCGGGGCGCGAAGGGGCAGCCCCGCAGTTCCCGGCGCAGGTCGGGCGGCTGTCCGTCGATGGCGGCGAGCCTGCCGCGCGGCGCTTCCAGCCGGGGCGTGGAGGCGAGCAGGGCTGCCGTGTAGGGGTGGCGGGGGCGCGAGAAGAGGGCTTCCGCGGGGCCGCTCTCGACGATGCGTCCCGCGTACATGACGTAGACCCGGTCGCTGATGGCGGCGGCGAGGTCCAGGTCGTGGGTGACGAAGAGCAGGCCGGTGCCGAAGCGTTCGCGCAGTTTGGCCAGCAGGGCGATGACCTCGGCCTGGGTCGTGACGTCCAGTGCCGTGGTGGGCTCGTCTGCGAGCAGCAGGGCCGGGTCGCCCATGAGGGCGGCCGCGATCATGACGCGCTGCAGCATGCCGCCCGAGACCTGACCGGGGTACTTGTCCAGTGCGGAGGCGTCGAGGCCGACCTCGCCCAGGAGTTCGGCGGCCCGGTCGGTCGCGTCCGCCCGGCTCATCCTCTTGGTGAGCCGGACGGACTCGGTGAGGAAGTCGCCGATGCGGCGCAGCGGGTTGATGGCGGCGCGGGGGTCCTGGAAGATCATGGCGACCGTGCCGGTGCGCAGGGCGCTCAGCCGGTCGGGGTCCATGGTCAGGACGTCCTCGCCGCACACGCGGACGGTGCCCTCGACCGTGGCCCCGGGCGGCAGCAGGCGCAGTGCGCTGCGGGAGGTGAGGGTCTTCCCGGAGCCGGACTCGCCGACGAGGGCGACGGTCTCGCCGGAGTCGACGGTGAGGTCGACGCCGTCGAGGACGGGGCGGGCGGTGCCGGGCAGGGTGATCCGCAGCCCTTGGATGTCGAGTGTGGGCATCGGTTGCAGCGGTTTCATCGGGCCCTCCTGGCGACGCGGTCGGCCCAGCGTTCTCCCACCACGTTGAAGGCGACCACCGTCAGGACGATGACGGCGCAGGGCAGGATCGCGGACAGCGGGTAACCGTGCTGGATCGCGGTCTGGCCGTCGAAGACCATGCGCCCCCAGTCGGGGGTGAGCGCGGGCACGCCGAGTCCGAGGAAGGACAGGCCTGCGAGGTCCATGAGGGCGTAGCCGAAGTTGATGGTGGACTGGGCGAGGACGACGGGGGCGATGTTGGGCAGGACGTGGCGCAGGCAGATCTGCGTCGAGGAGTGCCCCTGCACCTGGTAGGCGCTGACGTAGGGGCGTTCGCGTTCGGCCAGGACCAGGGAGCGGGTGAGGCGGCTGACGTAGGGGAGGTAGGCGACGGCGAGTGCGATGACCGGTGCGATCAGCCCTTCGCCGTGGACGGAGATGATCAGGATGGCCAACAGCATGCCGGGGAACGCGAAGACGAGTTCCGTGCTGCGGGACAGTACGGAGTCGAGCCAACCGCCCTTCCAGGCCGCGGCCATGCCGACGGCGACCCCGGCGACGGTGGAGAAGGCGACCACGCCGAGCGGACCCAGCAGGGAGGTGCGGGCACCGAGCAGCAGCCGGGAGAGGGTGTCGCGGCCGGCCGCGTCCACACCCAGCGGATGCTCGGCGGAGGGGGCGGCGAGCGCCTTGCCCAGCTCGATGACGTTGGGGTCGTACGGCACCAACCAGGGTGCGAGCAACGCGGCCAGGACCACGAGGGCCACGAAGCCCAGACAGATCACGTACAGCGGTGACCGAGGCGCCCGAATCCGGAAGAGGCCGGGCCGGCGGGTCAGGACGGCGGTCATGCGGAGGACCTCCTCGATCCGAGGGTTATCCGCGGGTCGACCAACGGCAGCAGCAGGTCGACGATGAGGTTCACGATCATGAACAGGGCGACGATGATCAGGGAAATGGCCTGGACGGTCGGGAAGTCCTTGGTCGTCGTGGACAGCTCGAGGAGCTGGCCGATGCCTCCGATGCTGAAGGCGGTTTCCACGAGGATCGTGCAGACCAGCAGGGTGGAGACGATCAGGCCGCCCGTAGTGAGTACGGTGCCCAGCGCGTTGCGGAACACATGGCGGTGGATGACCTGGCGCTCGGGCACCCCTCGGCTGCGCGCCACGGTGACGTGTTCGCCGTCGAGGGCTTCGAGCATGGCGGAGCGGGTGACCCGGGCCAGCATGCCGACCAGGTACAGGGCGAGCGCGACGGCCGGGAGGGTCAGGTGCCAGAGCATGTCGGCGAAGCCGTCGCCCGCGCCGCTGCTCGGAAACCATCCGAGGTTGACCGCGAAAAGGCCCTGGAGCAGCACGGCCGCGACGAACGAAGGCGTGCCGACGGCGAACGTGGTGGTGACGAGGACGGCGGAGTCGGCGGCGCCGCCGCGGACCGAGCCGATCCACCCGAGCACCAGGCCGAGGACCACGACCACGACCAGGGCCATGGCGACCAGCATCAGGGTGCTGGGCAGGCGGTCGGCCAAGAGCCGGGAGACGTCGGTGCGGTAGGTGATGGACCGCCCGAAGTCTCCGTGCACCACGTCACCGAGCCAGCGGAAGTACCGTACGAGGAACGGGTCGTTCAGGTGGTACTGGGCGTTGATCGCGGCCAGGGCCTCCGGGGAGGCCGAGCGGCCCGCGAGCAGGAAGCTCGCGGGGCTGCCCGGTGCCAGGTACATCGCGCCGAAGACCACGAACGAGGCGGCGAGCAGGGTGGCGGCCATCTCCCCCAGCCGTCGCGCCGCGAATCTCAGGAAGTTCACTGGCCCGCACCCACGTCGGCGGCCCACGGGTAGTACATGTAGGAGATGGTCGTCGGGGCTCCGGTGATCCGCTTGTTGAGGAAGACCGCGGTGGGCCACTCGGCGACCGGGATCCACAGCAGCTGCTCCGCGGCGTGCTTCTGGAGCTTCGCCTCGATCTCCAGGCGCTGCGTCGGGTCGTAGACGCCGACGGCCTGGTCGACCAGCTCGTCGTACTGCTTGTCGCTGTAGCCGGCGAAGTTCATGTAGGCGTCGGTCTTGAAGTTCTGTAGCAGGTCGAGGGGGTCGGTGATCGAGTCGTAGTAGGTGAGCGGGAACATGTCGATGCCCTCGCGCGCCGCGGGATCGGTGAAGAGCGCGGTGAACGCGTTCGGGGCGATGGTCTTGAGCTGGATGTCCAGGCCTATCTGGGTGCCGGCCGCCTGGATCGCGGTGGCGAGCAGGGAAACGTCCTGGCCGATGGAACTGGTGGCCACGGTCAGGGTCTTGCCGGCGGCCCCGGCCTCCTTGATCAGCGCCTTGGCCTGCTCGATGTCCCGGTCGGGGCTCGGCAGTCCGTCGAGTGCGGTCTTCAGGGTGCTCTCGGGGGCGGCGGCCCAGGCGGCGCGGGTGGTGAGGGAGTGGGTGACGGTTCCGGCGCCGCCGAGTCCGGCCTTGACGAACCCGGGGCGGTCCAGGGCCAGGGACAGCGCGCGGCGTACGCGGACGTCGGCGAGCGGACCCTGCATGTTGGTGATGTTGACGTTGACCGTGCTCAGGCCCTCGCCGAAGTACAGGGTGCCCACGCCGCTGTCACGCAGCCGGGCGTAGCTCTCGGTGGGGATGAGGTATCCGCCGTCGGCCTCCCCGCTGAGCATGGCGTTGGTGCGGGCGGACGGGTCGGTCAGGACGCGGAAGACGGCCTTCATGGACTTGGCCTTGGTTCCCCAGTAGCCGTCGAACCGCTCCAGCTCGATCGACTGGCCCTTGGTCCAGGTGCCGAGCTTGAACGGGCCGGTGCAGGCGAGGCCGCCGGTGGTGCCGTAGTCCTTGCCCGCCGCCTCGACTCCGGCCTTGGACGCCACCACGCCGGCGGCGGTCGCCATGTACTGGGGGAATTGGGAGTCGGGCTTCTTGAGCTTGACGGTGACCTGGAGCGGACCGGTCTTGGTCACGGAATCGACGTTCTGGAAGTTCTGCGCCCAGGCGGCCGCATTGTCCGGATCCATCTGCCGGCCCAGGCTGAAGACGACGTCGTCGGCGCTCATCACGCCGCCGTCATGGAAGCGCACGCCGGGGCGGAGGTCGTAGACCCAGGTGATGGGATCGGGATTCGAGGCCTTCTGCGCCAGGCCCGGTTCCGTGGTGAGCCCCGGCGTCCACCGCATGAGGCTCTCGCAGACGTTGGAGAGGATCGTGTTCTGCGGGTAGTCGAACGCCATCGTGTAGTCGAGCGTGGGCGGCTCGGCGTAGACCGCCCAGGTGAACGAATCGATCTCGCCCTTGGCCTGCGGCGTGGTCTTCGACAGGGTGACCCCGGTGAGGGGGGAATCCGCTCCGCTCTCGGGCGGACCGGAACAGGCCGCGAGCAGGGCCGAGGACACCAGGACCGCGGTGGCGGCGGCGAGCCGACCGCGCTGGGCGCTGGTGCGTCTGGTGGTCCGGGGCGGGGGTGTGGACATCGTCGCGCTCTCTTTCCGTACGTGATGCGGGTGGCTGACGGACCGCGGGGCCGGCCCGTCAGGAGCGGTTGGTCTCCGGTCAGCCGGTGGCGCGCGCCGCGGGGATCTGCTGGGTGATGCAGTGGACTCCGCCGCCGCCGAAGGCGATCGCGAGCGCACGCACGCCGACGACCCTGCGGCCGGGGTAGGCCGCCGCGATGACGGCGAGGGCGTCCTCGTCCTGGGGCAGACCGGCGACCGGGACGACGACACCGCCGTTGGCCACGTAGTAGTTCAGGTAGGACACCTCTATCTCGCCGCCGGCCACGTCGACGAACGCGGTCTGGGGGACGTCGACGATCTCCAGCTGCCGGCCCTGGGCGTCGGTGGTGGCTTCCAGCACGGCGCGGTTGGCCCGCATCCGGGCGTAATCGGGATGCGCGGGGTCCGTGGGCAGGGAGACGACCACCTTGCCGGGGGCGGCGAACGCGCAGACACCGTCGACGTGGCCGTCGGTCTCCGTGTCCAGCAGACCGCCGTACGGGAGCCAGACGACCTTGTCGACACCGAGCCGGGATTTCAGTTCGGCTTCGATCTCGTCCCGGGTCATCCCCGGGTTGCGGTTGGGGTGGAGCAGGCACTGTTCGGTGGTGATCAGCGTGCCCTCACCGTCGACCGTGATCGCCCCGCCCTCCAGGATCATGTCGGAGTGGATGCGCTCGATCCCGAGGTGTGAGAGCAGCCGCCCGCTGATCCGGTCGTCGGCGTCGTACGGGTGGTGCTTGCCGCCCCAGGCGTTGAAGCGGAAGTCGACGCCGGCGCGGTTGCCGTCGCCGTCGAGGACGAAGAGCGGGGCGGAGTCGCGGAACCAGGAGTCGTCCAGCGGCAGTTCCACCACGGTGACCGCGGGGTCGCACCAGTACCGGGCGTCCTCGCCGTAGCCGGGCGGCGCGACCATGGTCACGGGCTCGAAGCGCGCGATCGCGCTCGCCACGTTCGCGTACTCCTCCTTGACGTCCTTCAGCACGCTGCCCCACAGGTCGTCACGGGTGGGCCAGGCCATCAGGCACCCGTCGTGTTCGGACCACTCGGCAGGCATACGGAAAGCGGTCATCACGCATCTCTCTTCTCTTCGCCAGAAGTACCGGTCGGCGGCGGGCGGTGCGGCGCTGGGGCCGAATCCAGCCATGGGACGGGTACGCGGTGGTTGGAATCTTCCCCTCGACTGAAAATTCAGTCAAGAGTTTGCAGCGCATCCACCAGGATTCTGAGATTCCTGTCAGGGCGGCTGACGAGGGGTACGGGTCAGGTCACAGGAAGTAGAGCCGGCTCAGGGAAACCGCCTGCGCCGGCTCCGAGCGCAGGGGTGCTCCGTCGAGAGTGACCAGGCCGTTGCGCGCGTCCACCTGTACGTCACCGAGGCGGGCATTGTTGACCATGTCCGCGGGGCCGATGCCGCGCGTGCCCCGCACGGCGACCCGACGACGGCGGGTCTTCATCGCGTCGTAGGGGCTGCCGACGGACCCCGCCTCGGCCGCGGCGCGGCTGACGAAAGCCACCGAAAGATCCGCCGGCGCGGCTCCGTGGCCTCCGAACAGCGGTCCGAGCACGAGCGGTTCACAGCTGTCGGTCGCCGCGTTCGGGTCACCCGTGACCCCGTACGCCGGGAAGCCGGACTTGAGGACCAGCTGCGGCTTGGCTCCGAAGAACTGGGGGCGCCAGAGCACGATGTCGGCGAGCTTGCC